>JAHQVR010000085.1 GCA_019634245.1 Gammaproteobacteria bacterium | reverse complement strand
GTTTACTTTGATAGGCCAGGCTGGGGCAGTCCTGGGTTCCTTTGCTCATTTAGCCTAAAGTTTTCAGTTCAAATATAGAGCATTAATTGATCAATTAATGGGTCTACTGGAGGTTCAGGTTGGAAAGTGAATGTTCCAAAATAGTGCATGGAGTACACCGAAGTGCTAACGAGGCATTCTGGTTTCTTAGTTCACTGGTACGGCAATAATCTGACAAATCAAGGCTTTGCTGCGGCCTTGAGGCTTGAGATTGGGCATCGGTAATCCCTTTTTCTGCCCCAAATTGGTTCTTATGCACAATTTTGGTGCCAAAATGACCCTTATTTTTGCTTGCGCCATTTAGGTGCCATGTGATCTGCTGTCGCAGGTTTGTTTTGTCCTTGAACACGCGAATGCGATTCCCTTACAGTGGTCGTTTTCGCCACTCAATTTTTAATGAGGAATTCGATGAAAAGTAAGTTGGAATACATCTGGCTCGACGGTTATCAGCCCACGCAGAGCTTGCGCAGTAAGACTATGGTCCGATCTGATTTTGGGGGCAAGCTTGCAGATTGCCCTATGTGGTCGTTTGATGGCAGTTCCACCGAGCAGGCTGAGGGTAATGACTCTGATTGCTTATTGAAGCCAGTGGCGATCATTCCGGATCCGGATCGCAAGGACAGCTACCTGGTGATGACGGAAGTGTTGAATGCCGATGGCACGCCTCATGTGTCCAATGGCCGAGCCACTATCGAAGAGGACGATGATGATTTTTGGTTTGGTTTTGAGCAGGAGTATTTCCTGATAAACACCGAGACAAACCTGCCTTTAGGTTTTCCTGAAAATGGTTTTCCTGCGCCGCAGGGTCCTTACTATTGCTCAGTGGGTGGGAAGAATGCCTACGGGCGCGAGATCGTTGATGAGCACCTAGACCTGTGCCTCGAAGCGGGTTTGAATGTGGAAGGCATTAATGCTGAAGTAGCGGCAGGCCAATGGGAATTTCAGATTTTTTCAAAGGGTGCAAAATCAGCTGGAGATGAAATCTGGTTAGGTCGTTATCTTCTCGAACGTACGGCAGAGAAATTTGGTGTTGCGGTTGATTGGCATCCAAAGCCATTGGGTGATACCGACTGGAACGGGTCTGGAATGCATGCCAACTTTTCTAATGGCGCGATGCGCGATGCCGGTAAAGAGGATGTGTTCAACAAGATTTGTGAAGAGTTTGGAAAAAATATTCAACGCCATATCAGTGTCTACGGTGCTGACAACGATCAGCGTCTCACCGGTAAGCATGAGACTCAAGCAATCGATCAGTTTAGCTATGGCGTTTCAGACCGGGGCGCCTCCATCCGAATTCCTGTCGGAACCATCGAGGACGGATGGAAAGGTCGATTAGAAGATCGCCGACCTGCGTCTAACGCAGATCCCTATAAAGTGGCTGCGGCGATCATTAAGACCACATCTGAAGCTTTGAACTAACGCCTGTAGCGAGATTTAGACTCGCTAGTGTGCAATCTGCTGTGTCAAATTGTCTAAGACGAGGAATAATTCCTCGTCTTAGGCTCGTCCGAACCTGCGTGAGATCAGCACTTTATTTTCTTGTCGCGTTAGTTGGGTTGGGTATTATGGGTTGTCAAACAGATCCAACCAGTGCACCGTCAGTTCAAATTAGCGATGGTGCCAGCCTGTCAGCTCCCTTAACACTAGTTGCCTGTCCCTCATCTCCTAATTGCGTGGGAAGCCGTGAAACCGGCCGGTCGGCTGTACCGATGTTTGAGATTTCTGGCGACTTGGACTCGGCACAGGAGGTGTTAGAGAAGGCCGTGGAAGAGGATGGAGGCACAATCCAACTGAGTGTACGTGGATATGTTTGGGCCACTTATACATCTCGCATATTTCGGTTCACTGACGATGTTGAATTTCTCGCAGTCACTGATGCAGCGAGTACTCGCCCCGGTACCACTAGCTTCCATGTCCGATCTGCCTCTCGAGTTGGTCACTCCGACTTGGGCGTCAACCGAAAGCGCATCCTGCGCTTGGGGTCGGACCTCAATAATCAGCGATAAATCATAAGTTTACGTGTATAAACAACCGGCACATCCTCCTAATACGCTGCTTTTTGCTGTAAATACAGCCGTTTAATAAAAACTCCCGAGCGGCCGACGGACGTGCCTTTTCCGCTAATTCAATCGTTACTGGCGCTGCTGGGGTCGGACCCAACTATCTGTTTGTAAAACTTAACAATAAGGCTGATCTATACCGTCTGAAGGGCCTTGTCGGTCACCAGGATATAGCTCTAAAGCGGGTTTTGGTCTGACCCGGATTGGGTGAGGGGTTTGATGGCGTGGAGGCGGGCGTCGTGGAGGGCTGCGGGAATGAGCTCTGGGCTGCTTTGGGCGTTAGCGATGGCGGCGGCGTCGACACCGAGATAGGCCTCGGCCACGGCGCGCAGAAAATCGGCTTGAGGGTAGTTTTGCTTTTCAAATCCAAGCCGGCCGCGAGCATCACTTTCGCAAACAGTGAGAAAGTCTCTGAACAGCGCCGGTTGCCGCGTGATATCGAGCGCAGAAAGAAGCTTTACCAAGGAGGACGGTTTGAGCTCCTTCGCACGATGGCAATGGGTATGAAAACGTGCGCAAACTACGGCCAGCTGTTGAAATTTTTTCGGCGCTCTTAGCCGATTACACAATTCGACCACCAATTCAGCACCTCGTTCTTCATGGCCATGATGTGAAGGCAGCAGAGATGGGTCAGTGGTGCCTTTCCCCACGTCATGACATAGTGCGGCAAATCGCACCCGGGAGCAGGTGCTTGCAACGGTGGCCTGGCGTAGAACCATGAGTGTATGGATGCCAGTGTCAACCTCCGGATGATGCTTCGCTGTTTGAGGTATGCCAAATAATTTGTCTACCTCTGGCAGGATGACGCCCAGAGCCTGACAGTGCCGCAGCGTTTCTATAAATACAGCAGGATCATCGCTGGAGAGTGCCTTGTCGAATTCTTGCCATATTCGCTCAGCGACTAATGCGCTCACCTCTCCCGAAGTCACCATGGTGCGCATAAGTTCCATCGTTTCCTCTGCCACAGTAAATCCTAAGCTGGCGAACCGGGCCATGAAGCGCGCCACCCGCAGAACTCGGACGGGGTCTTCAGAAAAGGCCTCAGAGACATGCCTCAAGACCCGGTTCTCAATGTCTTTACGACCACCAAACGGATCAATGAGATTGTTAGAGGAGTCTTTGGCAATAGCATTGATGGTTAGATCACGCCTTTGAAGGTCTTCTTCTAGCGTGACATCGGGTGAAGTGTCGAATTCAAAGCCACGATAACCCGGTGCAGTTTTTCGTTCTGTTCGAGCTAACGCGTATTCCTCATGGGACTCGGGATGAAGAAAGACTGGGAAGTCACTGCCAACCGGCCGGAAATTTGCGTCTATCATTTTCTGTGGCGTGCTGCCAATAACGACCCAGTCACGATCAGTGACCGGCAGTTGAAGTAGCTCATCGCGAACAGCGCCGCCAACCAAATAGATGTCCATAACACGATGTTACACTGAAGCACATGCCAAAACAGCGACGTTATTTGAAACGCACCATCGCCCTAATTCTAGTCATTGCCGGCGTTTGGTTTGCCTCAGCCTGCAGCGTAGGGTATTACTCACAGGCAGTCGGTGGGCATTTAAAGCTGATGGCTGCCCGACAACCTATCGAACGGTTGCTAAAAGCTGAAGATACCGATGAGGAGTTGCGCGCAAAGTTACAGACTTTGGTTGATGCCAAGGCCTTTGCTATCGAGCGACTGAGCTTACCGAACAACGACAGTTACAAATCCTACGCCGAAACCGGTAAACGCTATATTACTTGGAATGTGGTTGCCTCTGAAGAGTTTTCGCTCTCAGCTCAAACCTGGTGTTTTCCCGTGGCAGGTTGCGTGAGTTACCGAGGGTACTTTGCGCAAGAGGATGCCGAGGCGTTTGCACAGGAGCTTCGGGATCAAAACTTTGATGTCAGCATTGGCGGAGCCACGGCATACTCAACACTTGGCTGGTTCGATGACCCTGTATTGGACACGATGCTAAGGGGGGGTGATATCCGCTATGTCGGAATCTTGTTTCACGAATTGGCTCACCAACTGTTGTATGTCAAAGACGATAGTAGTTTTAATGAAGCCTTTGCGTCCTTTGTTGAGCAGGAGGGCGTCAGAATCTGGCTTGAGGAGAGAGGGCAGAGTGATCGCATCGCACTATACGATGCTTATCTGGCGCGTAGCGATGATTTCAATGCGTTATTAAAAAGAACACGTGCTGAATTGGTTAAATTGTATGAACTGACGCTTCCTGAGGAACAAATGCGCGAGAGAAAAGCCGCCATTTTTACTTCTATGCGTGCACATTACGAAGAATTGAAAGCCTCCTGGAATGGTTATAAGGGATACGATGGTTGGTTCAAGCGGGAGCTGAACAATGCCAGATTGATCTCTGTGTCGACCTACCAACGTTTTATACCTGCATTTGCAGGCATGTACCTCGAAGCCGGGGAAGATCTTCCTGAGTTTTATAAGCTCGCTAAGTCCATCAGCGAACTACCCATTAGCGAGCGCCGCGAAAGGCTCAACAGTTATTTTCCAGACAGTTGAATTCAACCCGATCTAACTGCGTAGCCAATTCTGCCGAGTATGAGGTTTGCAGCGGGTGGCGTAATTGAATTCTGCGTTGCCTAACGACGTGCCCAACGTCGCCGAGCCTGCAGCCGACCGTTAATGTCGCTGGTACCAATATATCGAGGCACGATGGCCTCAATCGAGGTAGGCTGCTTGCAATCCTCACTGCTACAAATGCTATCTGTTTGCAAAGATAAGTAGTTGTCGCGTGAAAACGGTTTGCCCGGCACCCATTCCATCACCCGCGCTTGTAGCTTAGCCGCCCAATCTGGTAGACCAAGTACTTTGCGATTAAGGCCCGCTGTAGAGGCGGTAAATTCCACCAACTCGCGCAAGGTATATTCCTTCGGACCGCATAGGTTATAGGATTGACCAACGGTCGCAGGAGAATCTAAAGCAGCGGCAAAGGCCTTGCACACATCGTTGACGTATACAGGGGCCATTTTTGCATCTGGACAGGCTAGTGGAAAAACGGGTAGTGCCCGCACCAAACCCACAAAGCGATTGAAAAAAGAATCATCTTCACCAAATATCACGGATGGTCGAAAAATCGTCCAGTCCAGGTTAGCTGCACTTTTCACCAGCTTCTCTGCTTCACCTTTCGTTCGCAAGTACTCACTGGTACCGTTTAGGTCTGCACCCAATGAACTCATGTGCAGATATCGACTAACACCCGTGAGTTTGCAGGCATCCAGAACGTTCTGAGTGATTCCCACATGGGCTTTATGGAATGAGTTCTGCGATCCACCCTGATTTAAAATTCCGACTAGATTAATCACAGTGTCTGAACCTTCGATGGCGGTTTGCAGCTCTTTCGCATCATGAACATTGACAGTGTGAAGATGCACATTTGGCAGTACCCGCACGGTACGCACACGTTGGGCGTGTCGGGTTAGTAGGCGTATCTCGTCAAACTCCGAGGCCAGCAAGCAGGTGAGCTGCGTGCCGACGAATCCAGTGCCGCCGAGAATAGTTACGCATCGATGAGTCATTAGTGTTATCTCAAATCAGAGAAGTGTGACAAAAGTATATTTTGCCCTAAACGCCCCATTTAGGCAGCTTATTACGGCAATAGATTCAGGTTCTAAAGTCAAGAATCGGGCAGAGCCAATTTTTTATTATTTTTTGGGTAGTTGTCATTCCCTTTGTCTGATCGAGTACGCAGCTCTTGGGCCGATCTGGGCCGCAATTTAACGATGTGGCGCACCTTTCCGAGTGCTTGAAAGGCATAATTTAGCTAGCTCTTTCCACGAAATTAGTACTGATTGCTCAGCTGAGCCGATTATATGAATGAAAACAATTATCGTGCGCCAGCTTCTCGATACGCAGTGGTCGCCGATGATGGCTATTCGGGCACAGTGGTTTTTTTGGGCCTTCTTGGCGCTGGGTTTGCGCTGGACGCCTTGCTCACCGGCGAGGTGTCCTGGTTTACCGGCCGGATCATTGATGAGCATGGCTTTCTTCTCTGGGATTGGGCTGGCCGATTGCTCTATGCCATACCAAAAATCCTGCTCATAGCGAGCTTACTAACCTTATTTTATTTCTATAGGTATGCCTTGCGTTCGTACTGTCTGTGTTGGCTTTTGTCAATTGCACACAGTGTGTTTGTCTATTTGGACAGTTTATTACCGACGAGCGCGTCCACCTATACCATCAGTTCCTTTTATCTGGTTTGGTTTGTCGGTGAGCATTTTGTACCGCATGTTTTTTACTTTGTATTGGTATTATTGATTTTTTTAAGGCGCAGAGCGCTGCGGCTTTATTCATCAGTTACTTAAGTGTTCACATCTCCAATCCGATTCGACTGTTAAAGGATCCACGGTTACACAAGATCCACTGGGTACGTCCCTGGGTTCATAACGTGCAAGATTGGGGTCGCGTAAGGCGTTGGTTAGGAAGCTCGTGAGAGCATCAATCTCCTCCTCTGTTAAACCTAACGGAACAAAATCTTCAGACAGGTTGCCAGCAGCGGCAAAGTTTTGCGGTATTGCCACGTTCTTGTAAACAAGTACATCTCTTATGGAGCGAAAGCTGGATCCATGTCCATAAAAGGGCGCATCGTTTAGGTTGTACAGCTGCGGAATCTTAAAATGGTAGTGGTAAGCCGAATCTTGTGTGAATCCACCACGCCCCAGAGATTTGGCATCATTCGTACCATGAATGCGTGGATCGTTCAGGTTGAAATCCGCAAAACCAATATTGAAGAACAACTCCGCTTCGGTGGCGAATACGTCCGAGCTGAGTGCTGGTCCCTGATGACAGTTTGTGCAACCGGCTTTGCCAAAAAAAAGTATTCCTCCGTGAATTTCTTCGGTGTTTAACTGATCTCGCTCTCCCCGCAACCAACGTTGAAAGGGAGCTTCATTGGCTAGTAGGGTTCTTTCGAAGGCCGCTATGGCCAACGCCGCATCCTGGCGATAGTCCAGTGAATTTGCCCCAAAGGCAGACGGCCAAAATTCTGCATAGCCGGGAGTGCTTTCTAATGTGCTCTGTTCCATTACCATTCTATGGAATGGAATCCCAGCGACGGCCTGGGTTTCAAGCCCTGCAAGAAAACGGGAGTTTTCAGCCCGTAACGTGTCCGCAGTGAGTAATTGTTCATCGCCAACAGTGGAATTGACACTACCTCCAATCGGGTTGCCCAGTTCTCCGTCCCACAATTTCACATTCTGGTAGCCTGAGTTAAGCACCGATGGCACCGCGATCGGTTGAATATCGGGAAAATCTGCTGCTTCGCTGGAAGCCAAAGGATCGAACTGACTCAGCAACGTCCGTAGCGCTCCGTTTGCACCGTAGCCTTGCCCACCTTCTCCAATACCTTGCGGAACGCCGGGTTTAAAACCTGCTTGAGAATTATGACAAGTGGCGCAAGACCATGTGCCAGAGTATTCGTTGCCCGCCCGTCCTGCTATTGAAAACGCTGTGTCGTGGAACAGCATTTGACCTAACAAAACCTTTTCCGCGGTTATTGGGTTGCTGGGATCCTGAGGGATTCGGTTGTAATCATCACTGTCAGGCAGAATATAGGCTTCCAGCCCACGTCCTTCACTGCTCGCTATGATAGCTAGGCGAAATTGTTCCTGTAGAAGCTGCAGTTCAGCCGCTTCTGAATCCGCTGTAGGCTCTTCGGTTGAATCTTGCGATTCAGCCGAGTTGTTTGGTTCTGGAGTCGTACTCGGTGAGACCCCGTTGGGATTGGAGTCCGCAACTGAGGTACTAGCGCCGCCACAGCTGATTAACAACAGTGAGCTCAGCAGGATCAGAATACGAAGACTTTCGATGTTCAAACACGTAGAACCAGAAAACTGATAACAGCGTAAATCTTATCGTCGCTCTATATTCAAAACAGCTCTAATTTCACTGTGATTTAAGGTAAAAATCCCGTTCGCCAATGACACATGATGAATGTTTCATCAATTATTCGGCGAATTTTTGTATCAGTGGTTTATCCTTAGTGCCATATGCAATGGAAATCCAGAAAAACATTAATAGTGCTGGGCATTGTGCTCGCTACCGCTATAGCAATGTTACCGACGACCGATCGACTGGGTGATCACTATGTGGATACGGCCTTTAAGCGAGCGTTGGTGACTTATGCTTTGGCCCGTGGGTTAAACGGTGTGATCTCTGTAGCGCAAGGAACCGAGGTTGCCGTGCAGCCAGCAGGCATTGGAGTGAACTTTACTCCTGGCGAGATTTTAGACCCTATCAATGATCTTGTAGAACGATTTTCCTGGATCATGATGCTGGCTTCGAGTTCATTAGGGGTTCAGAAGGTGTTGTTAGCGATGAGTTCCTGGCACGGTCTCCTATTGGTATTGGTGCTGGTCGCAGGTGCAACCTTAGGGGTGTACCTCCTTTGGGACAATCCAAAATTAAAGAGATGGCTAACTCGATTGTTTTTTTTCTTATTACTGCTGCGCTTTATGATGCCAGCGATCGCGATAGCGAATGATTGGGTGTACCGCACGTTTTTGGAAACTGACTATAACAGCGCAACCGTTAGCCTTGAAACCGCGCGGGACAGCATTGAAGGTCTCAATCAAACGGCGATGGTTGATCGAGAGTCGGAACCAGAGGGACTGATTAGTAGAGCGAAGGATATGTATGGCCAGGTTCTAGAGTCGGTAGATATAGAAAAACGATTGGAAGACTACAAACAGGCTGCTAGTACAGTGAGTGAGAACACTATTCGATTGGTTGTTGTGTTTTTGATGCAGACCTTGGTGTTTCCGTTGCTGTTCTTGATGATCTCTATACGCTTTGCCCGTCGATTAATTAGGTGGTGACTCCCTGTTGGCCACTACTGGCTCATCGCTTCTGCTACAAAAAACTGCTTAAACTGTTCAACCTTTACCTGTGCACATTATGAGAAGTGGCCGAAGCGGCTACACGTCTACATCGCGTCGGTCGATGTTCTCTTGACCAAATACTCGCTGATAATGTTTGATCGCATCAGCGGGCCCCGTTGCCTTGTCGATGTTGTCGGATAGCTTTACCGTTGGCTTACCGTTGGCATGAGTTACTTTACATACCAGAGAAATCGGGCTGAGCTGGGGATTCGGCCGAGTGGCGCAATCGGTAAAGTCATTTGTTAAGTGTGTACCCCAACCAAAGCTTAGTCTCACACGCTTATGAAAGCGTTGGTACACTTTTTCAATGGTGTCCACAGTCAGTCCATCGGAGAAAATCAGCAATTTTTCGGCTGGATCTTGACCTCTGGACTCCCACCAACTAATGAGTTCTTCACCGCCGGCTATGGGCTCTTTTGAGTCGATTCTAAAACCACTCCACTGTGCGACCCAATCAGGTGCGTGTTGAAGAAAGTTCGAGGACCCATAGGTGTCTGGTAACACAATAAGCAAATTCCCGTCGTAGGTTCGTTGCCAACGTTCCAAAACCTTATAGGGTGACATCAATAATTCGGAATCTGTGGCAGCGCTTGTCGCCTCCACCATGGGTAGTTCGTGTGCATTGGTTCCGATGGCTTCAAGGTCCAAATCCATCGCCAGCAGAACATTGCTAGTGCCAATGAACTTGTTGCCGAGGCCTTCTTTCATGGCGGCGATGCACCATCTTTGCCAAAGAAAGCTATGCCTTCTACGAGTGCCAAAATCGGCAATGATGAGCTCTGGCAACGCCTCTAGCCTCAAGACTTTTTCCCATAATTTGGCTTTGGCTCGCGCATAGAGAACATCTAACTCAAAACGGCCGATACGTTGTAGTGCGGCTCGTGATCGCAACTCGCTAATTATGGACAGAACGGGTATTTCCCACAAAGTGACATCAGCCCAGCTTCCCTTAAAGTCGATTTGGTATTGACCGTCGTGTTTTTTCAAGGTGTATTCAGGTAACTGATAGCTCCTAAACCAACTGAGAAAATCTTCGCTAAACAATCGTTCTTTGCCATAGAACGTGTTACCTGCCAGCCAAATAAACTCCTTTTTTGATAATCGCAGAGTACGTGCATGATCCAATTGATTCCGTAGATCTATTTCGTCAATTTCGTCGGTTAGTCTTACGGACTTGGTTCGATTAATTAACGAAAAGGTGACAGGCGTGTCTGCCTTTTCCTTCCAAATGGTTTGTAGCATTAGCAACTTGTAGACATCTGTGTCTAGAAGGCTGCGCACGATAGGATCGAGTTTGAACGTGTGGTTGTATACCCGTGAAGCGATGTCGGGTACCGGGTATTGGATCATTGGGTCTATCCAGGGTTTTGAGGTTGCGAACTTTGCAGAAATTCGCGCATTCGATCAATCGAAGTTTTAATATTGGACAGCGAGTTGGCGTATGAGACGCGAATGTAGCCTTCGCCATGTATGCCAAAATCCGGGCCACCGATAGTGGCGACATGCGCCTGTTCGAGTAATGCGGAGGCTAACGGTTTCGCTTGCCAACCCGTGTTTTTGATATTGGGAAACGCATAGAATGCGCCTTTTGGAATGACACAGCTGACATTCGGGAGTTCGTTTAGGGCATCGACAACATAGCGTCGCCTATTATCAAACTCATCGACCATCGCTTGAACGGAATCTTGTGGGCCAGTAAGTGCTTCAAGAGCAGCGAACTGGGCAGGTGCATTGACACAACTCCAGGCATTAACAGCCAACTTTCTAACTGAATCAAACAATGAGTCCGGCCACAAAGAATATCCCAGTCGCCAACCCGTCATTGCGTAAGTTTTTGACCAGCCGTTAAGCAGAATCAGACGATCTCGAATCGATTCGTAGCGCAATAGGCTGACATGCTCTTCACCATCGTAGGTCATTTGGTCATAGATTTCGTCAGACAGCAGGGCAACATCAGGATGGTGACTCAACCCGGCAACTAATTTGTCAATTTCTGCTTTGGGCGTTACGCCACCACACGGGTTAGCAGGGCTATTGATAATTAACAGACGAGTGTTCGGTGTGATGAGCGACAGAGTCTCTTCGGCGGAAAAAGCAAAGGCATTTTCTTCCCGGATGGGAATGGCGATTGGATTGGCTCCGGTGAATTCAATCATTGACCGGTAGATGGGAAAACCCGGGTCCGGGTAGAGAATGTCCACGCCCGGTTCACCCAACATCAGGATGGCCGAAAACATAGTGACCTTGCCGCCTGGTACGACAAGGATGTTGTCGCTATTGACGTTTGTTTGATAACGGGAAGCCAAGTCGCTGGCGACAGCTTCGCGCAATTGAGGCAGGCCAACCGCTGGGGTGTAGCCATGGTGACCGTCATGTAGCGCTTTAACGGCCGCTTCAACGATGTTGGGTGGGGTCGGAAAATCGGGCTGGCCGATACCCAGATTAATCACATCGTGTCCGTCAGCCATCAGCGCGTTCGCTCGTGCCAACACGGCGAATGCGTTCTCCTCGCCAATACGATCGAATCCTGAAATGGGTTTTACGCCAGTCATGCTATGAGTCTACTGGGCATCAGGAAGATCGATGGTATGGCCATCGAGCTCTTCGGATACAATCAACTGGCAGCTTAATCGAGAATTGTTCCGTCGCTCTGAGGCGGTCCCTTCAAGCATGTCGCTTTCCGCTTCATCCGGTTCATCAAAAAGTTCGAAGGTAGCCTCTTCAAGATAGCAGTGGCATGTTGCACAAATAAGGCTTCCTCCACACTCAGCGACTATTTCATCGATGTCATTCTTGATAGCGGTTTCCATGACGCTATCGCCCACGACAGCGTCAACGGTTCTCACTTCGCCATCACTTGTACGAAAGTTCAGTGTTATTTCCTGGCTCATATCGGTCTTACGATTCCACACGGTTAATCAATTCAGGCTTCATGGTAGCTAACTTGGCACGGAAAAGGGGGTGCTCAGCGCTTAATCTGGTCACAAGTT
>JAHQVR010000084.1 GCA_019634245.1 Gammaproteobacteria bacterium | reverse complement strand
GCTCAGCTTGGGATTGAGCGCCAAGAAGGCGTAACTGAATCAGAGGATCATATTGCAAGCTTGTGTGATGCCATGGCGATTCTCATTCGGAATCCGGATGAAATCAGTTTTACGCGTCAGAAAGCGTTTTATAACGACCATTTGCAACCCTGGGTTGGTCGGTTTTGCAACGATTTACAAGCAGCGCGATGTGCCCGATTCTATCGCTCTGTAGGATTTTTCGGAGAAGCGTTTTTTTCTTTCGAAGAGCAGCTATTCTCCATGCAGACGTAAGTTTTAATATCCAACACCAGATTGTTCGATTTTTTAAGTTAAAAGCTTTGAGATTGAGTTACAAATAAAAATTATTACTAGCCAAAACGAGTCAACCGCTCTAGTCAACCGCTCATTGGTAATGAGATTAATATTAATGAGATTGATATTAATGAGATTGGTTCTAATGAATCGGAGTAGCTCGGGCAACAATTGTTGAATGTAACGTCGATGTGCTAATAGGGCATGTCGTCTGACAGACTAAAGCAGGAGACCGCAATGAAGAAAACGCAAGATCAGCCAACAAAGTTTATCGACGCGAGCCGCCGAGGCTTCTTGCAGCGTTCCGCCGTTGCAAGTGGCGTCGCAGCCACTGGCACACTAGCGGTAGAAGCCCAGGCGGACTCAACACCCCCGACTTTGGACACCGAAGTCAACACACACGCAGGATATCGCCTTACAGACAAGGTAAAAGAATATTACCGTAAGGCGCGTTTCTAAGCGGACTCCTTAAATTTCGGTCTGCGAACGCTTGGAAATCAGGCTCTGCGTTCCAGATTTGACCTAACCTCACAATCAGAACAGTTCCGCAGGAGAATCTGATGAAATTGAGAAAAAAGAATCACGCGAACACTAACCCCGAAGCGATAAATCGTAACTCGATGTTGGGTTCAGCTGTCGATCGAAGAACCTTTTTACGTAATTCTGGCCTCACCGCCGGTGGCGCGGCGTTGGCAATCGGTGCTGGTCCATCGATGTTGCGCAAAGCCAACGCGGCAAGTGCTGATAACAGCCCAAAAGCGGATGTTGAAACAATAAAAGTGCACTCAATCTGCACGCATTGCTCGGTCGGGTGCGGCGTGATAGCGGAAGTGCAAAATGGCGTCTGGACCGGTCAAGAGCCGGACTATGCCTCACCGCTTAATTTAGGTTCCCATTGTGCTAAAGGTGCTTCCGTACGTGAGCACGGTCATGGTGAGCGTCGATTAAAAACCCCCATGAAGCTCGTTGGCGGCAAATGGACCAAGGTATCTTGGGAGAAAGCGGTTGATGAAATCGGCGACAAAATGTTGGAGCTGCGTAACGAATCAGGACCTGACTCGGTCTATTGGTTAGGTTCAGCCAAGTTTAACAACGAACAGTCTTATTTGTTCCGTAAGTTTGCCGCCATGTGGGGCACCAATAACGTCGACCATCAAGCTCGTATATGTCATTCGACTACGGTGGCTGGTGTTGCAAACACATGGGGCTACGGCGCCATGACAAACTCCTATAACGATATGCACAACGCGAAAGCGATGTTCTTTATCGGTTCTAATGCCGCAGAAGCTCATCCAGTCGCAATGCAGCACGTTTTAAGGGGTAAGGAAAACGGGGCAAAACTCATCGTTGTCGATCCGCGCTTTACGCGCACCGCGGCGCATGCCGATCAGTTCATTCGTCTTCGTCCTGGTAGTGATGTCGCGCTTATATGGGGCCTGCTCTGGCATGTCTTTGAGAATGGCTGGGAAGATAAAGAATTTATCAACCAACGAGTTTACGGCATGGACGATATCCGCGCCGAAGTCGCTAAATGGACTCCTGAAGAAACCGAGCGGGTTACCGGCGTGCCAGGCGATACGCTTAAATTAGCAGCGCAAACTATGGCTGAAAATCGCCCTGGCACAATCGTCTGGTGTATGGGTGGAACGCAACACACCATCGGTAACAACAACACGCGCGCATACTGCGTAATGCAGCTGGCACTCGGTAATATGGGTGTGTCTGGAGGTGGTGCAAATATTTTCCGCGGCCACGATAACGTACAGGGTGCGACCGACATGTGCATACTGAGCCACAGTCTACCCGGTTACTTTGGCCTGTCAGCAGGAGCCTGGAAACACTGGTCAGCTGTCTGGGACGTAGAGCACGATTGGGTTAAAGATCGATTTGATCCCGACGCCTATGAGACCGTAAAAGACAAGCAAGTACCACCAATGCACCGTCCGGGTATTCCTGTCTCCCGATGGATCGATGGTGTGCTGGAAGACTCCGGTAATATGGGTCAAAAAGATAACATTCGGGCAATGGTTTTATGGGGCCACGCCCCCAACAGTCAGACCCGTGGACCTGAAATGAAAGCGGCCATGGAGAAACTGGATTTGATGGTCGTTATCGATCCATACCCAACCCACAGCGCGGTACTATCTGATCGCAAAGATGGTGTCTATCTGTTACCCGCAACCACGCAGTTCGAAACCTACGGATCAGTGACCGCGTCAAACCGATCGCTGCAATGGCGCGACAAAGTCATCGATCCCTTGTTCGAGTCCAAGCCGGATCATGTCATTATGAATCTTCTGGCGCAGAAACTGGGCTTCGGCGATGAGCTGTTGAAAAATATTGAAGTCAACGGTGAGGAACCTTTGATCGAAGATATAACGCGCGAGTTCAATAAGGGCATGTGGACTATAGGCTACACCGGCCAAAGCCCCGAGCGTATTAAGGAACATATGGAACATCGCCATACGTTTAATACCACCACGCTTAAAGCCGAGGGTGGCCCCCTCGATGGCGAATACTACGGCTTACCTTGGCCTTGTTGGGGAACAGCCGATATGAAACACCCAGGTACGCCACTGCTATACGATACGAGCAAACCTGTTGCTGAAGGAGGCTTAAATTTCCGAGCGCGCTTTGGTACCGAACGTGACGGTGTGAATTTACTCGCAGAAGGTTCTTATTCTGTAGGTGCTGAAATTCAAGATGGGTATCCTGAATTCACCGCAGATATTCTTAAAAATCTAGGCTGGTGGGATGACCTAACCGACGATGAGAAAGTGCTCGCTGAAGGCAAGAACTGGAAAACTGATCGCTCTGGCGGCATTCAACGGGTAGCTATCGAACACGGCTGCGCACCTTTTGGAAATGCCAAGGCGCGTGCGAATGTTTGGACCTTCCCCGATCCAGTGCCAGTTCATCGAGAGCCTCTATACACAAACCGGCGCGATCTAGTTGCAGACTATCCAACTTACGAAGATCGTAAAATGCATTATCGATTGCCGACACGTTACGGTTCAATCCAGGAAACGGACTTCTCCGAAGAGTTCCCACTGATTCATACCACCTTCCGATTGGTGGAATACGAAGGTGGCGGCGACGAGTCAAGATCCAACCCTTGGTTAGCGGAATTGCAACAGGATATGTTTGTTGAAATTAATCCAGCGGATGCAAATACCTATGGTATAGAAGACGAACAAATGGTTTGGATTGAAGGCCCGGAAGGGGGCAAGATCAAAGTCAAAGCCATGGTCACCGCACGAACAGAAAAAGGCGTCGTCTGTACACCTTTCCATTTCGCGGGTCACTATCAAGGCGAAGACTTACTCGATAAATACCCGGAAGGCGCCGCACCCTATGTACGTGGTGAGGCAACCAATACGGCAATGACTTACGGCTACGATTCTGTGACACAAATGCAGGAATCGAAGTGTAGTCTTTGCAAAATATCCGCAGCTTAACCGGTAGGAGATAACACAATGGCTAGAATGAAATTTCTTTGTGACGCCGAACGCTGCATTGAGTGCAACGGCTGTGTAACCGCGTGTAAAAATGAGCATGAGGTTCCTTGGGGTGTCAATCGCCGCAGGGTCGTAACGCTCGGCGATGGCGAGCCCGGTGAGAAATCAATCTCTGTGGCTTGTATGCACTGCACCGACGCACCATGCCAAGCAGTTTGCCCGGTGGATTGCTTTTACACCACAGACGACGGCATCGTGTTACACGATAAAGACCTTTGCATCGGATGTGGCTATTGCTTTTATGCATGTCCCTTCGGCGCACCGCAATACCCACAGCAAACCGCTTTTGGTGTGCGTGGCAAAATGGATAAATGTACCTTTTGTGCCGGTGGTCCTGAAGATGATCTAACCGATGCCGAGTACGAGAAGTATGGTCGCAATCGAATAGCCGAAGGGTCGCTTCCTCTGTGTGCAGAAATGTGCTCCACCAAAGCGCTTGTCGCAGGCGATGGAGATGAAGTGGCAGATATCTACCGCGAGCGAGTCGTAAAGCGGGGTGGTCGACCTCAAACTTGGGGTTGGGATACAGCTTACAAAGGCTGATCTGTACCTTGCTGTTCAGCGCGCATTGTTATCGACAATGCGCACTGAACCTATTACTTGTGTGGACGACGGACGAACAAGCAGAGGATGAAAGACATGCGTACAGGTACAATCCCAGATGTAAATCCAAGTGTGAATCTAAGTGCGAATCTAAGTCCAAATTTACGTCTTAGAACAATACTTATGCTGGCGTTTATGTCACTTTCAGCCGCCTGTATGCAATCTAATTCTCAGAGTGGCTCGGCATCAGGTGACGCCGCCGGACCCGAAGCCTACCAGTACAAGGGTAAGATCGACCCGTTCACCACTCAACCGGCAGCCGATCGTGCGCTGAAGCTTTCAGAAAGATTTAAACTAATACAAGCCCGACAATAAAACGGGTCAAGCATTGAGGTGCGCTCTATGTCTGATACATCAGTATCCAATAACGCGCGTGTTGTCAGCTCTCATATACAACCGCCCAGTAACATTCACAAACATAACAGCAAAAAAATGAGCCCTAAAAAGCGCAAGCGATTTGCACTGTGGTTTTTATTTTCGATCATGGCCTTATCGGTGATGATGCCGCTGGGTAGTTACGGTTTGCATTGGCTAACAAATTCCGCCATAGCGCAAGAAGCACAGGGTGAAAGTAACCCACGTTCGAATTTTTGGCGTGAAGTTAACGGCGGCAGCGGAGGCTATTCATCTGTTAAAGGTGAAGGCGCGAATATGCTGGTGCAGCGTGGTGGTAATGAATGGCGCGAACTTCGTAATGGCCCCTTAAAACAATATTTACCTTACCTACTCGGGGGTATGCTGCTGTTGATCATTCTCTATCATATTATTAGTGGACGTAACAAACTGGAGCATCCGCGTTCTGGCAGAAAAGTGAAACGGTGGAGCGGATTCGAACGGTTCGTACACTGGGTAACAGCCATATCATTCATCATTTTGGCAGTCTCAGGCTTGAGTATGATCTTTGGACGTGAATTGTTAATTCCTGTTCTGGGGCATCAAGGTTTTGCGATGTGGGCAAGCATGTCGATTACGCTACACAATTTCGTTGGCCCCATATTTAGTATTGGTGTGTCGCTGATGATCGTTATGTGGATCTGGTATAACTTTCCGAACGTAACCGATCTCAAATGGTTTGCAAGTGGTGGCGGAATGTTTGGCAAAGCACATCCATCAGCAGGGCGCATGAATGGTGGGGAAAAAGTGTGGTTTTGGATTATTGCCACGGTAGGTGTTGTTGTTTGTGCG
>JAHQVR010000010.1 GCA_019634245.1 Gammaproteobacteria bacterium | reverse complement strand
GAAGCGGGAATGTCCTATAAAGATATTGTTAAACTGACGATCTATATGGTTGAACAAATAGATCCCACTGAAAGGCGCTCGGAACAGATAAATTAAAAGTTGAGATTGATGTGTTGGCTAGTGCGTAAGTTGGGTGTTTGTAAAAAAATCTAAATAGAACATTCGAGATTGAAACTGACATAAACACCACGTCGTATTCAAGTTCTTAATCTGCGTTGCTGGTAGCTACTGGGAGAAACTTTCATTCTCTTTTTAAAAAGCCGCCGAAACACACTGTCGTCAGAGTAGCCGAGCGAATAAGCGATATCTTTTATCGTTTTGTTGGAGGTGGTCAGGAGAGTGCAGGCCTGAGCGATCCGAATTCTATCTATAAACGCTTTTGGGGTCTCACCAGTGAGATCTTTTATCTTTCGACTAAGCGTCCGCTCCGAAACGGCCATCAGATTAGCCAAGTCGCCTGTAGTGGTTGTTTTGTAATGTGCTTTGCGAATGTTGTGCTCAGCCATGGTTAAAAATGGATCTTTTGCTACACGATAGCCTTGCGGGATATAAAGATCTTGAGACCTCGGAACGGCGTCCACAACTGAGAAGTCAGCCACTACATTCGCAATTTCAGCACCTGCAAGCTTTTTAATCACATATAGCGAAATATTTACCCAAGAAAGTGGACCTCCAGCAGTAATTATTCCGTCGTCATCTATTAACTCGCTTGCCCAAGCTGCATTGGCAGAGGGAAAACGTTGTTTCAACTCATCATGTAACCACCAGGTCGTCGTGCATTTTTTATTGCTTAGAATTCCGGCCTCACCAAGAACGAAAACGCCGCTGCAAGATCCACATAACAAAGCGCCCTGCTTAAGACGTCGCGATAGCCAAGATCTGGTCCCAGCGCCAGTTAGATTTTGTGGGGGATGACCCTGAGCATCGGGTACAAACCCTGGAATAAGGACAGCGTCACACCGCTTTATAGCATCTAAACTGGTATCGGCGACAATTGTACGCCCATGCCCATCCTTAATCGGCTTTCCATCATGACTGGCTAATACGACCTTTGGGTTCCAGGCAACTTTCTTCGTCACATTCCTGCCGGACTGATGAACAAAGTTCAAACCGCTCAGCGAAAATACATCAGCTATGCCCGCTAAGCCTGAGGGAAGAGCGTGATCGACACACAAAATAACGATGACAGACATAATTTTGATCAATTGGCAATAATTGCACGCATAGTGTCTTATTAGCCACTGACGGTCAATTTAATCTCGAACATAGAATGGCGCCTCACTTAATCAAGAGGACTTAACTATGAATACGAAGATACTGATCACAGTTCGTAAATCAAAATCCATTCTACTTTTCACATTACTTTTTCTAGCGGGTCTGTCAGTTTCAGCTGCGCAAGGAGAACAACCAAGAGAGCTTGCCATGAAAGAGGCTACATTTATTCCATTCACTGCAAAACCTGGTCAATCTAATAATCTCGAAGCTTTTCTCCAAAAAGGAGCGAAGCTGGTGACACAAACTGAACCGAACACTTTGTTTTGGTACGCGCTCATGGGCCAGGATGGAAGTTATGGAATTATTGATTTTTTTCCAAACGAAGAAGGTCGGGCGGAGCATTTCGCAGGTCAGGTCGCCGGAGCTCTAAACGAGAGCTCTTCTGAGCTGGTCTTGAAGGGGTGGGATGAAGGCATAGTTGCCAACATATCAAATGCTTCAGTTCTTTCTTCTAAACAACCAGAAGAACAACTCAGTGGAGCAACAGAAGCGACTTACATTTTGCTCAACGCACAACCAGGAATGGAACAAACACTTGAAAATCTATTGACCGGCGCTGCTAATGTTATCAAGCAAACAGAGCCAAACACCTTGTTATGGACAGCCTTGAAACTAAGCAACAATACCTTTGCCATATTTGACACCTTCACAGATGAAACAGCCAGAGCTGTTCATTTTGATGGCAAAGTGGCGGCGGCACTCAAAGATCAAGCTGATGCTTTGGTGGTTGGCGGCTGGGAAAATGGCGTGTTAAAAAATATCCACAATTTCAGCATTATCGCTGAAGCAGGAAAGTAGTTCGCACAGCTCGCTCTGAGAAAGTATTAAGGGTGGTGGACACTAAAGCACTACCGATTTAGGGTTCACATTTCTTATTGGATAGCTTGCGCGTTAATAACAGGTCTTGATAAAAACTTCGGAATAAATGGAACGGAGGGACTAAATTTTAAGCAATCTTAATCTGCCTACTTTTTTATCCCTCTGTACCCCTTACTCGTAAATTGCGCAAAGTAAAATCGCGGAACAGAACACATGTTCTGAGTGTTCGTTTTGGGCAAATCACAGACCGTTAGGCTGTTTTCGTTTCGGTCATTTTTGTGGCCACAGAGCATGAATGTTCAAGAAAATAAGCACAGATTCTGTGAACCCAACGAATATATCAAATAGATAAATTTCTTTTCCGGGCCTCTAATTAACTTAGTTTTTTATCGACTAATCCCTTTTCTGTTCGTAGTGGTATCGCTGTCCACCCGCCAAGAACTCGTCAATAATTTCTATCATCCTGCTTCGGCCAAATGACGGTTCATGCCCGCCATGGATCGTTTCTATTGGCAGCTCTTTCAATCTTAGTAACGAAGCTTCGTATTGTTCCAGATTTGAGTGATAAGCGTTGTCGATCAGGCCGCCTTGATAGATGACATCTCCGCTAAACAAGGTTTTGGTTTTTTCTTCATAGAGGGAGATCGCGCCGGGAGCGTGACCAGGTAGGTGGAGAACCCGATAGTAACGATCACCTAGATCGATAATGTCTCCTTCATCGATATATCCAGTGAGCGGTGCGGGAGTTACTGTATAGGTGTCTACCGAGAATCCTTCGTACGGCGATATGGTGATGGATTCGGCGGTAACAAAGTCCTTTGCCAGGGTGTTCTGCGCCGTTGGATTGGCGTAAATGTGTTTGTCCGCTGCATGACCCAGATGGCAGTCAAACTCATGTGCGCCCCCGATATGATCGAAGTGGGCATGGGTAGAAACCGCGGTGATCGCATTGTCGCTTAGTGTGGCGACGGCGGGTTTTAACGGTATCAGACCCATACCTGAATCGATCAGCAGATCGCGGTCGCGGCCCTGGATATACCAGATATTACAACGGAGCCAGCTGGCGACATGTTGCTCTTCTAACAGAGAAACTCCATCGCCAACTTGCGAGATAGAAAACCCAGGTGTATCGGGCATTAATACCCGAGCTCAGGCTGGATGGGATTTAACAGCGGTTTGTTTTCTCGAAACAGCTGCAGGTTGCGAAAAAACAAATTGAGCGTCAGTGGAATATAGGCATCTCCATCGTCTGCGGAAATATGTGGCGTGATGACCAGATTCTTGGTGTGCCAGAGTCTTGAGTCGGGTTCAATCGGTTCTGGGCTGAATACGTCCAGGATTGCGCCACCCAAACTACCGTCCTCCAGTTTGTCGCAAAGTGCGTCGTAATCCATTACCGCCTCGCGACCGATATTCATGACACCTGCGCCTTTCTTGAGTAACCCCAATCGGTGACGATCCAGCAGGCCTCTCGTTTCCGGGGTGTCGGGTGTGGCGGCAACCAGGTAGTCAGCACCGGGTAACACACTATCCAGCGACGCTGTGGTAACGACTGAAGTACAACCTTCGACATCGCGACCGCTGCGGTTCACGCCAATCACGTTGACGCCCAGAGGTTGCAACTGTTTTGCAATGGCGCCGCCCAAGCTTCCGGTGCCCAGAATCACAACGGTTTTGCCGCGAATAGGCGAAGCGTAGAGGGAGTCATACACTTTATTTTTCTGGTTGGTCATCACGGCGGGCATATGAGAGTGCAGCATTAACACTCCCATCAATCCAAATTCGCCCGCCTTTGCCGCATGAACCCCCTTGTTATTGGTGAGGGTAATGCTTTCGGGCAGCCAATCCATCGGCAATAGATGTTCTACTCCCGCGCCGATACAATGAATCCACTTAAGATTCGGTGCAATGGTTGCGAGATTGTCAGTAGGAAAGTCCCAGGTAAGCAGAATATCCGCGTTGGCCATCGATTCGGTAAAGTGATCGGTATCCCAGTCGATAAAGATGTCGAGACCGTTGTCGAGCCCGGCGAATTCGGCAATCGCTTGATCAAACCGTTCTTTAGTGATGGTGAATACATCTTCTCCTTCTTGTGTATTGGGGAATGATCCGGGTGCCCAACGATTGTTTTTAATATGTATTTTTAGGGTCATTTGATTGGGTTGTTTGGGATGGCCTTGATGGCATTAATGATGCTGCTATCTCTCGCTTCGCCCTCTTGCGCATCGTTCGCAAATAGAATGTCCATCACCTTGTCGTTGGTGTGTTTGAGCACTGCGGCGTCATCTTCTGAGGAGGGAGGAATAGCAAGTACGGTATCGCTGCCGTAGGTAGGTATCACACCTGCAGATAAATCCGAAGGTTGCGGCGGCCGAATACCCTTTTGCAAATCCAGGCAGTGTTTGCGAATGCGATTACGATACATGCCAACTCCCCGGTCGCCCGAGACAAACACCTCTTTTTCATGGTCGGAGATACGTCCCATACCTTCGACCGCTTCAATGTCTCCAGGGCTCAGTTGTTTTTCAGCGTAACTTCGGTTAACGATTTCGCCTTGTTCAATCATCTCCATGCCTTCCTGGGTATTCCATTCGTGTGGGTCGCCTCGCTCGCCAAAATTTCCCCAGGCGTAAGCCATACAGTTTTCATCATCAAGCGGCACCACCCAGCGGGTAAATGCACTTCTGCCGAAAAAGCGTTCTTGGGTACCATCACAGGCAAACGCGGCGCCAGCTTGGGTAAAGTTAGGCAAGATCAGTTCGTTGACTCGCACCCAGATATTATCGCCGACTCGCCGTGATGCGGTGCCCAGAAAACGCAATTGCTGGCGATGGTAAAACTGGATCTCGCCCATCTTTCCGAAGCCATCAGAAAACTGAGACTGGTGTAAAAATGCGGTGTGAACCGGGTCAACGATAGCGTCTAGAACCTGTATCCAGTTGCATTTGAAATGCACCTTGTACGGGGTCATGGTCATGTCCGGAATCGAATAGCTGTCATAGAGCGGAAACTCAGGTAGCTCTTCGGGCGGGCCAAGGTAGGCAAAAAGCAGCCCCTTGAATTCCTTCACCGGATAGGCGCCAAGGCGAAGATTTGCCTTGGTTCGGGCGACATCTTCCGAGCCCTCCGGTTCACCAGGAATATCCAGAATAGTGCCATCTACATCAAACACCCAGCCATGGTAGCAACAGCGAATGCCCTGTTTGGCACATTGCCCGTATTCCAGAGAAGCTCGTCTGTGTGGGCATTTCTTGTGCACTAAACCATACTGCCCACCCTGATCTCTAAAGACTACCAGCTCTTCACCAAGCACCTTGATCAACCTGGGTTGCTCATCTAATTCACTGGCGATATAGACCGGATGCCAGTAGCGCCGGAGATATTCCCCGCATGGCGTGTATGGATCAGTTTGAGTGAGAATGGCATTGGGCTTCCCCTGCCAGTTCTGGTGATAGCCGCAAAACGAAGAGAAGTTGTTTTTATCTGCCTGTGTCACGTTGCTCATAAACTTCCACTCATCAATACAATCTGAGGTATTCCTGAACTTCCCAGTCGGTTACGGTTTGGTGATAGCGCTCCCATTCATCCACTTTGTAGCTGATAAAGGAGTTAAGTAGCACCGGCCCGAGAACGTTCTTGGCAAGGTTGCTTTGCGCCAGTTGCTCAGTCGCTTCCAATAAATTACGGGGCAATGGAGTAAGGTCTCGTTGCTGTTTTTCTTCTTCGTTCATCACGTAAAGATCTTCGTCCAGCGATTGCCCCGGAGAGATTTTATTGACAATGCCATCAACGGAGGCTGCCAGCATCATGCCAAGGCTGAGGTACGGATTCATGCACATATCCGCGGCGCGATTTTCTATCGCAAAGCGGCTTTGTGGTAATCGCAGCATGGCAGAGCGATTGTTTCTGCCATAAGCCATATGGGTAGGTGCCCATGTGTAAGTGCCGCCTTCAAAGCCGCCCACTTTCGGCACTAAGCCGTTGTAGGAATTCACAGTACTACAGGCAACAGCGGTTATGGCACCGCCGTGTTTCAAGATGCCGCCCACCGCATGTAGCGCAGCTTCGGTCCACTCTCCGTTTTCGCCTTCGTAAAGGTTTGTGCCCAGGTTTTCAATCGACTGCATGGAAGTATTCATATGCGCCCCGGATCGCCAATCTCCCGTTGTTGGCTTTGGCATAAAGGTCACAAAGTGTCCGTGTTTTTTTGCAACTTCCTTCAGCATCACGCGTAAAAACACCAGGCGGTCTGCCATATCGAGGACATCCGTATAGTGGAAATCCAGCTCAAACTGGGAGTACGCGCCTTCCGCCACCACGTCATGCACATTCCAGCCAAGGTCTTCCAGGATATCAATCATTTCTCCTAGAAACCCCATGGAGTCAAGGGTGTATTCCACATCGTAGCCAAAAGCCTGCCTCCGAGGTCTTAAGCCGCTACCAGGCTGGGGGTCATCATCGTACGCCTTGACGGGCATACCATTGCCATCCCATTTCATGACAATAAATTCCGGTTCGATTCCGGCGTACATCGCATACCCCTTGTCTTTCGCATCACGGATCGCGCGTTTCAGTGCCTGGCGTGGACAGAGGTTATACGGTTTGTTCTCCCACCATAAATCAGCAAACACCCACGCAATGGTCTTGTCCCATGGGCAAATTTGAATCGTATCGAGATCAGGTAGCGGCACCTGGTCAGAATCTGCAGGGCCCAGCTCAGGCACAAACGAGATGGAATGCACGGCAAATTGCGGACCTTTACCCATAAATAATAATTCAAAATCGCTCATCGGAACCGGTTTGGTTTTGGGTAACCCAAACATGTCGATCCAGCAGGAAAGAATGTATTTCACGCCTGCATCCTCAAGCAGTTTTTTATGCTTCTTTAGTTCGGCCGGATCTGGCAGGGCATCTTGGAAATGTTCGAAATACTCGTTGCTCATATCGTTGTCTCTGTTTTTATTAGTCGTCATGATGAATCGATTTAGCGCAGGATTTTAGCTCGAATGCTTCCCGAGGGCCTGGAATTTAGGGTCAATCTGGCTAAACAGCCTGGATTATCAGCCGAAGTTGTGGCCGATTGCTATGGTTTGAGAAGATCGACGGGAATC
The DNA here is from genome assembly GCA_019634245.1 of Gammaproteobacteria bacterium. The sequence goes on along the minus strand of JAHQVR010000010.1, from coordinate 3,861 downwards.
CGGCGTCAAATGGGTGATCTGACGGAACAACTCACTGTGCCACGTCCCACCGCATTGCTGCGTTTCAATCGATCTGCTGTCTCCCAATAATTGTTCGAACTGACGAGATGTACGGGTCGGATGTGATTAATATTCGTATATACAGATAATCGAAAATTTTATGACAGCAACATACATACAGCGGCTAGCCGATTTTGTCGTCAATCACGACCTGCAACCGACTGAAGCATCTCTTCAGTGGGTGCGATATGCGCTGTTTGATACCTTTGGTTGTCTGCTGATCGGTGCTTCCTCAGAAGTGGCTTCCATGACCCAGGCAATCTATCGTAGCCAAGCAGAAAAGAGTCAGGACGTTGGCGCCAGAGTTTTCGGAACTTCACTAACTCTGCCATTGGAAGCCGCCGCATTTCTCAACGCCACTGCGGCGCATGCATTGGATATGGATGACTGGGAAGTGCCGGGTAATAGCCATGCAAGTGCGATACTTATTCCTTCTCTCATCGCGGCTGGTGCTGATACTGAATTGTCTGGGGAGGAGGTGACTGCCGCCTACATCGCTGGCAATGAAGTCATCGCCGTTCTTGGCGAGGCGGTCAACTTCGATCACTACTCGCGCGGCTGGCATGCAACCGGCACATTGGCGTCTATCGGTGCCGCAGCAGCTGTGGCCAAGCTCTGGAACCTTTCCACAACACAAACAGCGAATGCCCTTTCTATTGCGGTAGCCAGAGCAGCGGGTTTAACCAAACAGTTTGGGTCTCATACGAAAGCGATGCAAGCAGGGTTTGCAGCAGAAAATGCATTGCGAGCAGCGACATTAGCGAGACACGGTTTGGCTGGGCAGATGGACGTGCTTGAAGGTCGCCAGGGTTATCTCACACTAACTGGTGATTTTGATCCTAATAAGCACGCCCGGGCGTTTAACCGCTTGGGTCGGCGACTGGCAATCGATGAATATGGCATCGTCCTCAAACCTTATCCCTGCTGTGGGTACACTCATCGATTGATGGATTGTGCAAGGAAACTCCATGATCCTAGACGTACTGCAAAGGACATCGCCTCAATTCACTTATATCTGCCAGATTTTCATGCCGCAATCTTACCGTATCGACACCCTGAGAACTTGAAGCAGGCCTTGTTTAGTCTGCCGTTCTGCACCGCTAACGCTCTACTTACCAACAATCTGACGGTGCAAGATCTGGAAGATGAAGTCTGGAAAAAGAAATCGATTAAGGATTTAATCTCGAAGTCGATGGTCACCGCGGTGGAAAGAAAAAATCCGACGTTAAACTATGATCCTCAACAGCCGGACCGGCTGGAAGTCAAACTCAACGATGGTTCTGTCCTTAAAGCTGCAGCCGCTTTTCCATTAGGTTCACCCCAGAAACCAATGTCTGAAAGACAGCTAATCGAAAAATTCATTGAAAACGCCAGACGCTTTAAATTACCGAAAAACCAGGATATACAACGTTTACTTGGATGGCAGAAACAGAGAAATATTCATCCGTTGTTAGAGGCAATCGGTATCTAGCTAGGATGAACGCGTTACGCCCTTCACGCGCAATTTGATCGATTCCGGTTCTGCGAGTCGTTGATCGAATAGGATTGGGTGTATGAAAACCTCAGACAAATTCACTAAACAAAATTGATTGCCATCGCTGGTTCGCCGGTGCATGATCCGGACCCAAGTCATGCGGATGCGATGGAAGTTTTGAAGAACTATCCTGAAACTGGTTTCCGGCAATGAATATTTCCGAGGGTTTTTAGCATGTTGAATATATACGGAAGGAAGAATTCCAATCAGGTTATCCAGCTGATGTGGACGGTTGGGGAGCTCGGCCTAGAGCACGTTCGCCACAACGTAGGAGGGTCGTTTGGGGGGTTAGATACCGATGAGTATGGCAAGCTGAACCCGAATCGCTTGGTACCTACCATCGAGGACAACGGTTTCGTGCTTTGGGAGTCCTATGCCATCATTCGGTATCTCTGTCGCCAATATGGAGAAGGTAGTCTCTGGCCCACCAATCCGCAACAGGCAGCGAGAGCAGACCAATGGATGGAGTGGACCAACAGTCGCTTTATGGGCACATTTTTCCCCATCTTTTGGAGCTTGATTCGAACGCCGAAGGAAGAACAGGACCTGCAGAAAATCTCTCAAGCCGCGGCAGACACCGGAACACTCCTTCAAATTGTCGAAAACGCACTCGAAGGCCAGCAATTCCTTGCTGGTGATCATCTGACTATGGGAGATATTCCACTCGGAGCGATGATGTTCAAATACTTTTCATTAGAGATAGAACGCCCTTCTTTGCCAAATATTGAGTCGTGGTATGCAAGACTATGTGATCGCGAGGCCTATCAGGAACATGCAATGAATTCGTTTGGTCGGTCTAATGAGGAGTGGCATGCGCTGGAAAGGGCGGGAGCCTAGTTAGCGAGCTTTTTCTTTATCGTGACCTGTGTCCAGCGTTGAATTTTCAATAACAACTATTTCCTCTGTTGGTGAACTCTCGTTCCAAACAATTCACTGAGCAGGCGTTGGCACATCATCAGGCCGGACGTCTTCAGCAGGCTTTGCCGCTCTATGAGAAGGCGGTCGCTGTTGATAACAATAATTCCGATGCGCATCAGTTTATGGGGTTGTTATTTTTACATGCCGGGAAACCAAAACAGGGTATCTCCTGTATTCGTAATGCAATTGCGATCAATGACCAGGTTGCCCCCTATCACGATAATTTGGGGGCGGCTCTGGAATCCATCGGTGACTATGAGGCTGCTCTTGCAAGTTACGAAAGTGCCTCCGCTCTTGAACGAGATAACGCAGACCGTTTGTTCGGCAAGGCAAATGTATTGGCGGCGCTGGGAAAGGCATCAAAATCAGAAGAACAGTATCGGAAAGCGATCGCTCTGAATCCTGACGATAGCGCTTTTTACTTCAATTTGGGAAATCTGTTGAAATCCGAAGGCAGGTTTCAGTCGGCTTGCGAATGTTATCAGCAGGCGTCGATAAAAAAACCGGAAATAGAGGGTGTCTGGATCAATTGGGGTAATACGCTATTGTCTTTGCATGACTATTCCAACGCGGTTCAACTGTTGGAGAAAGCGGCGACTCAGAATCCGAATAGTATTGATGTGCTCACAGCGCTTAGTACAGGTTTAATGAAAGAGGGTGTGTTGGAGCAGGCAGGTAAGAGAATTGCACAAGTGGAGTCCCTTTTATCGCAAAGCGATGATAGAGCCAAAGTATCAATTTGGAATTTAAAAGGAAAATTGGCTCTGCAAACTGCGAAGTTCAGAGAAGCCATTTCTGCCTATCGTCAAGTACGCAAAATAGAGCCAGACAATCTCGAAGCCGCCGCTGGCCTAGCTGCTACGTTTCGCTGGATTTTACCTACTGCGTATGAGCCTGAATTGGTATCGGATCTACAGCAGTTGTTTCAACATCCTGAGATTGCCGGACAACGATTTTCGCGGTTAGCGGCGAATCAGATTCGGCATCGCCTAGGGTTCGAGTTTGCGAAGTTAGAGCGAGGGGAAGATAGGGCGAAGACAATCGCCGTGATTGCTTCAGATGATTTTCTTAAAACCTATTTGAGCGACGTTACCAATACGGATGCAGAGCTCGAAGCTAATCTGACACTCATTCGCCGTGTTTTCTTAGAGCTTGCCGTGGCGCAAGAGGTGGTGGCTGACTCGGTACGTGATTTGGCATGTTCGCTGTCAGTACAACTATTTATCAACGAGCATGTGTTTGCGACGGATGACATCGAACACGGCTTGCTCGCACGGCTTGCCAAGAATGTAGCCCCAGCTGTCGCATGTTTGACTGCTGAGTCGAATTCAACCCAAGAAGAATTCGTG
>JAHQVR010000083.1 GCA_019634245.1 Gammaproteobacteria bacterium | reverse complement strand
CACGCTTGCAGGCAGAGCACCACAACTTACCGAAGCAGGCTGCAAGCTCGTAAACGCCGGTGTTTCGTCGTTTATCTCAAGATCAGAGATCGCGCCTGCGCCCTGATTGCGGTATTTGATTCGATATTCGAGCGTATCTCCGGGCGTAGCGGCGTTATCAACGCTGGTCTGCCCATTTTTTGTGATGTTGGTCACACTTTTTTCAAGCACCAATCGCCCCGCTTCCGTGGAGGCGACAGTAATAAGGTCTGAGTTCAGCAACTCTATCTGTATCTGATGGTTAGTACCCGAATCATCCGACGCCTCCAGCGTTGCGCTGATGTCAATTTGCTGTCGCACGGCCGCAGCAGCTGATGCTGGAATGAATGTGTCAATATTCAGGCAGACTTCTTCACCCGTTGAAACTGGCATTCCAGCGGCGATTATCGCCTCGCCCGCATCCAGTTGGGCGTCGCAGTTAACGTCATGGTAGAGCGCAGTACTCCAGCCATTTGATTCGGTCAATGCAAAACTCACCACTCCGTTGGTCGATGCAGTGTAGCGATGGCCCAACACAACCCGGCTACCCGCATTGGCAGACCTGATTTGATCGGCCACCAAGGCAGGCATGGCAATAAGGCCAAAGTCAATGTCGCTAACACCAAGCCCAGGCAAATTAACAATAGTGATTAATCCATCTGTCACCAAACCCGTCGTAAGTGTGGGTGACTCACTGATAGAGACATAAGCTGATTGCGCTACAAGCTGAACTGATATTGCTGTGTTAGCAAAAGCTGCATCGAGTTGCATAGACCAGCTACCATCACCAGCGCTATTGGTCTGTCCAATAATATTGCCGTTGCTATCGTTAACCACTATTGTCCGACCGGCCAATGGTGTCTCACCTGTTTGCATTATGCCGTCGTGTGAAGTTGATTGCGAAAGCGAGCTATCTATAAATATCAAACCGGCGATATCAATATTGTTCGCTATTTGAAATTCTGTTGGTGCATCAATGTCTGTACTCAGATCACTGCCCGGCCCGGATAAATCCGTTATGTTGTTCGATGCTGAATCTCGTGCGTACACTTGAGCCTGATTGGCGTAATCACCATTGGGTGCTTGCACATCATTCACTGTTACGATCACAGTAATAATTAATTCTTCCTGTACATCCAACACACCTGATGCAGCCAATAAATCTTGATTGGCAGATCCATCAAAACCGTTATTGACAACAAAGCCTGCAGGACCTGCAAGCAGTTGTGGGCTTTGACTTATGCTGTAGGTGCCAGCACCAAACACAGCATCAAGATCATCCTGAATGACCACATCACTTAATGTTGTATCACCTGTATTGACTGCACGAAACGTAAACTCCACATCAGTAGCGCTAACAGACGCAGCTTTTGCAAGACGAACATCAGCGTTACTTTGAGAACCTCCAGCGGAACAAATTTCTAACTCCCATCGCTGCAACTGCCCACCGTCTTGGTTATAGCGATCCAGTATCTGTAGTGTCCAGTTACCTTGTGCGTCAAGCCCATCATAAGCGGCAAGTGATCCACTAGGAGGATAACTTTGACCATCTATAGGCGGACACGGCGCAGTACCCGATGCTTCGTCATCAAAGCCGGTGGAGAAGTTATTACTGCCGTTACACGTTGGACCATACAGGACTTCGCTTTGACCCTGAAATACCAGTGTAAACCGCAGATCGTTCATATATGTGTGTGTGCCAATAACGTTGATCAGATTAACGTCTGTTATCACGGCAGATTGCGGAACCGAAATCGTTGATTGAGTTGTCGTGTTTGCATTCGGACCAATTGGCAGCGGTAAATCAGTAGCCGAATAGATAACACTGGAACTACCCGCAGGACAACTACCAACTGAGGGTTGAATAATATTCAGGGCGTGATCTTCCACTTCGCCATCTGGCGCCAAACCAACAGGGCCAGATACAGCACTAAGGTTACTTGACACACGAACACGTATCATCGACGCACCTGATTGCGTCATCGTTATGTTGTTCCAAACTAGCGTTGTCGTATTGGCATTACAACTCAGCGGAAAGTTATCGTTACGCTCATTGGTATCAAAGACGCCGTTAAGATTCAAATCCATCCAGGCTGATACAAAGGCACCAGTGGAACATTGCACCGGCAATGTGTAGGATGATGATCCAACGCTTATAGCTTGAATCTGTGCTACGGCATCCTCGTCAGAACTACCCGTGCTGTCGTCTCCTCTTGCAGCACTGGATGGATCGAGTGAGTATGATTCGTTATCAGGTGGATTTTGGCCTAGGTAGACGCTTTGTGTTTGCGATGCAGATAGTCGATGAAACGCAGATCCATAGCTATCCGGCGCATCACCAAAGTCATAAAGAAACCCGCTGCTAAAATCCCAAATGGCAGAAGACGTAGTCAGCAAGTTTGTATTGCCTGCTTGCCCTGTTACTGGGTCAAATGTTCTTATAGAGTTACCGATGTTGGTGTAGAGATCACCCGATGGGCTGTTTGCCATCTGTCCACCAGATCCTGACGTAAGCAAGTTCCAGCTACCCGCGCCAAAATCGAAACGCCAACGCCCCGAAGAGGTGCCACTTCCGTTACCTGAGATATCTGCACTGGATCCATAGATAATCACAGAGCCACCTTCCAGCCGCGTTGTTATGTCACCAAAACCACCAATCTGCACGCCACTACAGTTACACGCTGCCAATAGACCCAAAGGTGTGACAGAGACGACCTGCCTGCCATCGCTGGACAGCCCAATCTCATACACCTCTTCTATGTAGCCGGAGTTCGTCTCTGACGCGATATAGTATTTGCCCGCGATATAGCTACCAGCAGTACTATTCAGATTACGGATTGGCGCACTGGGGGATCCTGTACTGAAGTTATGCATGACATTGTGGGCTGACGCTCCAGCGCCTTGCGCTGGATCCCAGTAATAGACGGTGGAGCCATTGCCGTAGTAAAACAGACCTAGATCCACATTAACCGCCAATGCATTGACACTACTGGAGATTGGAGAGGTAGTGAGCAGGTGATCCGTGCTTAACGTCAAATTTACGCCGCGTATTTGGCTGGCAGACGAATAACTGAAGACACTGTCGGCTGCATAAACCGAATTAATGACGCCCAGCAAGCATACTAAGGCAATAAACCGTAATGATCGCGCGAATTGATGTAAGGATTTGCACATCCCCACCCAACAGCAAGATCCAAGCCCTGAAACTCAGGGCAAGCCATCAACAATCAACTCTCTCCCGAGGCCTTCAATTGCAGCGGTTCGGGGACGGTCTGCTCTGGCTCGATAGCCACGCCGCGAATCTCCTCGCGTAGGATGGCTACATCCTTCGGAGCGTCAATACCGAGCTTAACCCGATTACCTTCAATTGCCAAAATTGATAGGACTATGTTGTCCCCTATAAAAATTCGTTCGTTCGAGCGGCGCGTCAGAATTAACACTAGCTATCTCCTTATTTTTTGATGCTGTCAATTCAGTTTACGGCCGCGAACAACGATGTCTATATCGTGTAACCGTTTTATCTTTTTAGCCGGTCAAATCTAACGCGTAACACGGCTAACTTATTTATAACTGTTAGCTATATTGAAAAACACTTTATACAAGGCGTTTACGATATTTAACCTAACGTTTTGTGATATCCCAACTAACAGTTAAAGCAAAACATTAGGCGTGTGTTGACGTGGAATTTGCAGAATTTAAATCATGCGTTATCGACATGCGCAAAAACATTTATGCGTCGCATAAACATGGAAGACGGAATTCTATAACGAGGTTATACATGAATACTGAAAACACAGAAACAAACGAAATAGAAAAAGCATTGAACAACGTACTATCTAACGGGAAGTTCTTAGCTTCTCCACAAATGTCCGCCTTTCTTTCTTATGTGGTAAAAGAAACAATAGCCGGCAACGCAGCAAGAATCAAAGCCTACACAGTGGCGGTAGATGCTCTAGGCAAACCACCAACGTTTGATCCGCAAAATGATCCATCAGTGCGCGTATTAGCTAACCGTTTACGCAATTCTCTCAAAAACTATTATGAAGACAACCCAGAGCAAACTCTATTTATAAAGCTATATAGAGGCTCTTATGTGCCACATTTTATAGATCAAAACGGTCAGGAGCAGGTGCAATTAATCAAACAGCCTACACCTACTTCACCTTCAAGTAATGACGCTGTAGCCAGAAGCTATGCATCAAATGACGAGCTATATATAAGAACACCGCACTCACGACCAAGCCCGAGTGTTCAAAGTACTGCACATGCTATGAGTCAATCACCCAGCCGTGTTAACTTGTGGCTAAGTGGTGGCGAAAAGAAAACAGTAGGCAGTTAAATGCTTTTTACTTGAGGCATCAATTTGCGCGCTTGAAAACTACAAGCGCTAGTAAAAGAGAAACGCCCAGAAGCGTAAGGCTTATCCAGATTTGAGTTGCTGACCCAACGCGAAGGCCGGCACCCAGCATTGAAAAAACGAGCGACTGGGGAACAAAACCAATGGATGATCCTGAAAAAAAAGTTGCTGCGTGCAACGGGATAAGACCTGCGCAAATGTTGGTTATCAAATTGGTACCCAGCGGTTGAAACCTGACAATTACGATCTTTAAAAATGCATCCTCTTTAACCCAGGATTCAAGAGTAGCTTGCACGTCGGGGAAGCGGTTTTGGAAACGATGCGCAAAGAGGCGGCGCACCGCATAGTAGGTTAGTGCGCAGCCTAATGTTGCGCTGACAACTGCGAGCGCAAAGCCTGCATATAGTCCGTAAGCGAAACCAAACACAAAGGCAAACAGTTGCCGTGGCAAACCCACTGAAATGCCCAGGCTTGCCATAGCCAACATCAACGCCACCCCGATTGGCCCCGCCGATTGTAGATAGCGCCCGAAGTATTCAGCCTGTTGCAGATAGTCGGCTGGCACCCTGGCCACCGCCACGACAATTGACAGCAACAATATAACGAAGCCAGCCAGAATCCAGCGGCGATGTAGCTTATTTGTCACGGTTTTTTTGACGGTGTGGCGCACCAGAATCCGTTACACTTATTCGACATCATTGCGGCAGTCAAGATAACGAATATGAGAACCTATCACGATATTGATCTAAGCACTCAAACCATTGATTCTGCTGAGGTCACCGGCGAATCATTGGCGCGGTGTGGCAGATATTTGATAGCAAAGACTCTTTTGGAACAAAACAAGGCCAAAGTCGACCCACTCTCAGCGGACAACCCACTTATATTTTCAGCTGGCCCCTTTGCCGGGACAAACTTCTCTAACGCCAATCGCGTGAGTGTGGGGTGTAAAAGCCCTCTGACTGGCGGAATAAAAGAAGCAAACGGCGGCGGTACCTTTGGATTTGCCATGGGCCAGCTACAAATTGCGGGTTTCACGCTCCACAACGCCTCGGACGACTGGGTCATCATTCGCATGACAAAAGAGGGCGATATCACATTCGAAGATGCCAGCGACTACATGGGCATGGGTAATTTCGAAACAGCAGCAAAACTTCACGAACGCTATGGCAAGAAAGTCAGTATTGGCTTGTGTAGCCTGGTGGGAGAATATCAAGGCTTGCTTTCGGGGATCTCATTCAGCGACGTCGATCTGCGCCCATCGCGATTGGCAGCACGTGGAGGCGTGGGCGCTGTAATGGGGTCTAAAAAAGTCAAAGCGATTGTGCTTGATTTAAATCGTATGCCTGCTTTCAATGATCGCAAAAAGGTTATGGGGGCGGTAAAAGAATACAAAAAAATGCTCGACGTAGAGCCAGCGATAAAAGCCTTCCAAGATATCGGCACCGCCATGGTTGCTGACTACACCAATCATGTTGGTGGTTTACCGGTGAATAATTTTTCGCTTGGCCGTCAAACAGATACCAATGTTGAGGTTTTTCGTATGGGAGGGGATGCCTTGCGTGAGCAAAATATAGAACGTGGCGGCGAGACAACACATGCGTGCATGCCGGGTTGCATCATCCAATGCAGCAACGTCTATGCAGACAAGGACGGCAAAGAGGTCGTCTCCCCGGTTGAATACGAAACCATTGGTTTGCTTGGCACAAATTGCGGCCTCAAAGATCCTGACGAACTCGCAGAACTCAATTGGCATGCCAACGATCTCGGCATCGACACCATAGAGCTTGGCGGCATGATTGGCGTTTTGATGGATGCTGGCAAGGGTGAATTTGGCAATGCCGAGTACATGCAGTCAGTACTGGATGATATTCGCGCGGGTAATGAAAACGGCCGTCTTTATGCACAAGGCACCGCGGCTGTTGGTGAGCATTTTAACGTCAGCCGTATTCCGGTTATCAAACGCCAGGCTATCAGCGCATACGATCCACGCGTTATCGAAGTTACCGGCTTAACCATGATGATGACAGCACAAGGCGCCGATCACACAGCCGGCAACATACCTCAATATGACTGTAAAGGTAAGGACATAGACGAACTCGTTGCCGCCAGTTTAGAAATCCAGACCGTCACAGCCTCGGCCGATTCACTGGGTTTGTGTATTTTCGGCCGATCCGTCACTAACACGCATGTTGATTTTCTGGTGAATGCTATCAACGAGGCCCATGGCGTCGAGCTAGAAGAGTCATTTTTTAAAACGTTAGGCCAAGAAACACTCGAACTGGAAGCTCAATTTAACGCAGCTGCCGGATTTGACGAGAGCGACGACGAGCTACCCGCCTTCTTCTACGATGAGGCTCTTCCACCGAGTGACCAGGCGGCTCGATTTCACAGCGGTGAAGTCAAACAGGTCGCCACCAGCCAGTGGGAAAAAATCCGCCAAGTTTGACCCAAGACCCAAGCATAATCACCGAGATTGCGGTATTATGCTGGGCTGCACACCGGGGGGCGTTAGCTCAGTTGGTAGAGCATCTGACTTTTAATCAGGTGGTCGCAGGTTCGAATCCTGCACGCCCCACCATAGCTGCCACGTTCCAACCCTAGCAACTTAAACGACAAATGGTCTTGGCCTGGGCGGCCCCGTTCGAATCCTGCACGCCCCACCATCGCGCCACGTTCTATCCCTAGCAACTCAAACGATGTGGTCTTGGCCTGGGCGGCCCCGTTCGAATCCTGCACGCCCCACCATCGCTGCAAAACCCGAGCGTTGGGATGTGATATCACAGAGGATTGGGGATACTGAATACATACTCCAAAGATCCAGTATCATCGTTCTGTAAACCAATCTTTAGAACAAAAAAGTAGCGCTGCCTACCATCAACTTCAGTTTTGTACCAACCTGTAAATTCTGTGTCGTCAGCTTCAATATCTAAAGCAAGTTTATAGTTCACATCAATTGGGTGATCTAAATCAGCACCCGCACTGGAAAACCTGCGTTCAACGGTATCGTAGTCAAGAACATCTGTCCGACCATTTTTGTTCAAATAGACTCCACGGCTATCAATGTTAAAACGGTATTTGGGATACTCCAAATTGTTGTACAACGATTGGAGATTTAAGGGTATATTTTTTAAAGCGGGCAACTCATCTTCTAGAAGGCTAAAGCTACTAGCATAAGGCTTTTCCATAGCTCTATCTATTTGTACACTTGATAACAACACCTGTGAAATGATTTTGTTCGTATTTATATCGACTACACGAACCATCATTCTACTTATGCCAGTCCAATAAGAATAGGTTTGCTCGTACTGACTAACAATGACGGTATAAGTTTTATCAGAGATAGCTACTAATCGCTCTACTTCGTTGATAAAAGTGTTTGCACTTGCGATAGATTTTGTGTGAGCGATCGTCAAGCAAAAGACCAGCGCTATTCTGAAGATAATGTTCAACTAGGCAACTCCGTATGGTTGTGTCCATTAGGCTAACGTAGCCTTCAGATAGCTGTGAATCACAGAGTATACGCAAGTGACAGAAATAACAACGTTCAGAAACAGCATAGTACGAAGTTTGCGAATTTATTACTGCGATTGCCATTGCCATAAATAATCCTGTGCAATTGAAAGTAATACATTCGATCTACCCTTATGCACCAACGGAATAATGCAGCTTATATTTTCATGTACAGTTAATTTTCATGTATCTTGGTGAGCATATTCAAGTAAAGCTGACCAATACCGCCAATGAGATGGGTTTAATGAATACGACAAACTTTTTCGATTCGTTTATGCCACACGGTATGTGTTACGTCTGGCGTCCCGATATTCTAGGTTTGCACGTCACCTCCGATCTGTTGACAGCTCTCGCCTATCTTTCAATTCCATTTGCAATATTCCGATTTTTGAAAAACCGTCGGGATTTTCCATTTCGAAACGTGGTTTACATGTTTTGCGTATTCATTTTTGCGT
>JAHQVR010000082.1 GCA_019634245.1 Gammaproteobacteria bacterium | reverse complement strand
TCAGGTAGAAGGTCACTATACGGCCTGGTTGAGAGAGCGTCTGAACGGATTGTCAAAGCCGAGTGGTCGAGAACATGCGCTTGTTGATGAACACGGTGCTGCCCCGCAAATCTGGCGCACGGCCATACCCGAAGAACTGTATCCAACAAGTTATGTCGGTGAAGAAGCCTGTCGTTTTCTCGCAGAGCAAGATGACACACCATTCCTATTGCAGGTGTCTTTCCCAGATCCGCACCATCCGTTTACCCCTCCGGGTAAGTATTTCGATATGTACAACCCGGCCAATATCGAGTTACCCAACAGTTTTAGTCACCCAACCGGTGCCCGCACCGATCTGCCTGAATTCATGCTGCAGGGCTACCAAGTGGGGGATAAGAATCCCGACGCCTATTGGCCATTCCATGCGGATGAAGCTACCGTCCGACGCATGATTGCATTGAACTATGGAACCATCACGATGATTGACGATGTGATTGGGCAGATACTGCAGGCACTCATCACTGCGAATAAAGCGGATGATACTGTTATTTGTTTCATGTCTGATCATGGTGATTATATGGGGGATCATGGGACGGTACTCAAACATGGAGTACATACGCGAGGGTTGATTCGTGTGCCCTTCATCTGGAACGATCCAGCAAAAAAACACAACGAGGTGAAAGCCGATGTATCTGAGGTCCATGGCAGCGCAATAGATTTCGCACCGACATTGTTGCAACGTGCCGGTTTAAAGATCCCCGTTGGCATGCAAGGCCGTGACGTGGTTGCCAAAGATGCGCAGGATCTGCCGGTGCTGATAGAAGACCCCGGTTTTGGTGTGTATACCGATCCTGATGCTGATACCAGTGTTCGCTCATTGGTGTTTGAAAACTGGAGAATCAGCGTATTTGAAGGTTCTGATTTGGGTGAGCTTTATGAACTGCAGAGCGATCCAGATGAGCTCGATAATCTTTGGAATGATTCCAACCAGCAAGATAAAAAATACCACCTGCTGCAATTGCTGTTGCAACGCCAGATTGCTTTGCGTGATAAATCGGTGTTGGCGACCAACCAGGCTTAGTGGTGTTGTAGCTGATGAATATCACGATTATCGGTGCCGGTATAGCTGGATGCTCTGCGGCGATTGTTTTGGCCGCTGCTGGATACCATGTACATGTGTTGGAAAAACAACGATCGTGGACATTCAAGAGCTCTGGCACATTCCTTTGGATTTCACACAGCGCGCACGAGCTTCAGTGGATGATTTCTAGGCCCAACTTGCTGCGCTGAATACGGGTGCTGAAGCGATGCTGTTGGCCTATCGTCAACTCGGGTCAGCTTGAAGAGCCCCAGTTTTCTCACCAGTGCGCCGCCAGTGCCATTGCTACATGACTTTTGTGGGTGCGAATTCACCCTAATGGATCGAACAACCCGACTGTATTCTGACCATAGCCGTGAAAAAACACTAATGAGTCACAAGAACGTCACCAATCGCACTCTGTGGGTGTCTGGCGGCATGCGCCAGGAATGATCATCTGCAAATTGACTTGATTTTGTCCAACCAACATGTTGGACTCAACAATTTGAGCACGAGCATTCCTATGAGCGGACGGTACATTGATATTCAGTCGAACGATGGCGGCACTTTCAAAGCCTATGTTGCCGAGCCCAGTCAGGGCAGTGGCCCTGGGATTCTGTTATTGCAGGAGATCTTCGGGGTTAACAGTTATATCAGAGAGGTTGCCGATCTTTATGCTGAGGAAGGCTATGTGGTTGTAGCGCCTGACTTATTCTGGCGAATGGAGCCCGGTGTAGATCTTGGCTACTCCGAAGAAGAATTCGGCAAAGCGTTTGAGTTTTTCCAGAAGTTTGATGTACCCAAGGCCATTGAGGATATGACCACCACCGTCACTGCCATGCGTGGCCTTGATCGACTTAAAGGCGGTGTCGGGGCCCTTGGCTACTGTCTCGGTGGCAAGCTTGCCTACCTAGCTGCGGCGCATAGTGGTGTTGATGTAGCCGTGGGCTATTACCCCGTTGGTGTGGAAGGCGACATTGATCTGGCTACAAAAATCAAATGTCCGATGGCGTTACATATTGCGGAACAGGACGGTTACTGCCCGCCGGACGCGCAAAAACTTATTGGCGACACATTTGCAGATCGGCCTGAGGTAGATATATTCAGTTACCCCGGTGTCGATCATGCATTCGCAGCACCTGAACGACCATCCTTTCATAAGCCGTCAACATTGATGGCCCACTCGCGATCAATTAAAAAGTTTCGTGACACATTGGGTCCGGTATACGATCTGGATCATCTTTGGGACATGCACTGTTTCTATGAGTTTGCAGAACGCGATGTGCCAAAAACCATGGCTACGATGGTCGATGAGCCATACGTAAACCACATTCCGACCATGACTGGTGGTGTTGGGCAAAAAATGCTGGCGCGTTTTTATCAACACCATTTTGTTGATTCGAACCCAGCCGATACCACCCTGATTCCTATATCCAGAACAATCGGTGCCGACCGTTTGGTGGATGAGATGCTGTTTTGTTTTACCCACGACGTAGAAATCGACTGGATGCTTCCTGGGGTTGCGCCGACAGGCAAATATGTGGAAATCCCGCTGGTCGCCATTGTGTGTTTTCGCGGAGATAAACTTTATAACGAACATATCTATTGGGATCAGGCTTCTGTTCTGGTTCAGATCGGCCTGTTGGATCCGGCGAATCTGCCAGCAGCTGGTGTTGAAACGGCTAAGAAACTGTTGGATGAAACGCTGCCATCCAACGAAAAGATGGCACGATGGGCGACAAGCGAAAACGCCTGATGCCGGATAAAGCTTCGGCAACTACACAATACCTAGCGGATAACAGAATTAAAGACGAGGAGCATAAAACTTGATGATTAAAACCAAACTTAAGCGCAGCATTGCGGCAATGACGATGGTCGCTGCGACGTTTGTCGCTGGTCCGGCTATGGCCGATGATGACACATTGACTATTGCCTACAACGTAACTCTGCCGTCCTGGGATCCAACGGTCGGTCTGTCTGCGGTTAACCCGACCATTCAATCCATCTACAAGTCGGTGTTTGATCAATACATTGATCAGAGCCCGGATTTGTCTTTTAAACCTGGATTGCTAACCGATTGGAGCTGGAGTGATGATTTCAGCAGTATTTCCATGACGTTGAGAGAAAATGCATTCTGGCATGATGGCTCACCGGTTACGGTCGATGATGTCATCTGGTCGCTTCAACGGGCTGGTAATCCTGATACTGGAAACCCCATTCAGTTCATCTGGGGAAAGATTGGCGAGATGACGGCAGACGGTAACACGATCACTGCACAAATGAACGGGTTCGACCCGTCGCTGTTTCCGTGGATGGCGTTTTTAACAGCCTATATCTTACCCAAAGACTACTACGAGAAAGTGGGTGCTGAAGGGTTTGAAAAAGCGCCGATCGGTTCTGGTCCGTATATGCTGGATGCGTTTGAGCGCGATAGTTTTGTTCGTCTTAAGCGATTCGACAAGTATTGGGGAGAAGCACCAGAATTTGAAACGGTCATTTTCAAGTTTGTCACTGATGCCAGTAGCAGAGTGGCCGAGATTGAAAGTGCTTCCTCAGATATCACTATCGAAGTACCGTATGAACAGTTCGATCGGCTGGCGAAAATCGAGGGAATTGAAGGAGCTTCCACACCAGTATCGGACATTGGCATGATATTTCTCAACGACATTGATGTTATGGAAGATCCGAATGTGCGAAAAGCTGCTGCTCATGCCATTAATAAAGAAGCTATTGTTTCGCGCCTATTGCGCGGTTACGGAGTTCCCATCGATACGCTTCAGGCTCCTGAGTATATGGCCTTCGACGATTCAATCTCAGTGGACTACGACCCGGACAAATCGGTTGAATTACTGGCCGCATCGGGCTACTCAACCGAAAATCCGGTTAAATTCACCATCCAAACAACGCGAGGATTCAAACCAAAAGACTACGAGATGATTCAGGCGATCGTTGGTATGTGGCGCAAAGTGGGTATTGAGGCCGAAATTGAGGTGTACGAAATTGCCAAGCACTTCGAACTGCGTGCTACCGATACTCTGGCACCGGCGGCCTTTTACAACTGGGGCAATTCTATCGGCGACCCATCAACTTCTACAGGCTTTGCGATGTTCGGACCATCGCCACATTCAACCTGGGATACTGACGATGTAGACGCGATGATCGGTCCGCTGTGGGGAGAAACCGACGAAGACAAACGCATTGCTGGCTGGAAACAGGTAGATGCTTATATAGCAGAGAATGCCTACGTTATACCGTTGTTGCAATACGTGCAGCCTATCCTGCATCGTGAAGGCATCAACGTGACTCCGCATGTGGCCAATTTTATCCTGCCTCAACTGGTGACGCGCTAACGTGTAAACCGAAACGATGCACCTAGCTGCATCGCAACGTGGTCTAGAAACAACTGCAGCGCCGATCAATAGGAGTTTGATCGGGGTTGCGGCGGCTCATAGCAACCACCTTTCAATTCTAGCCTGCAACTTAAACTGATTCCATTATGTCCTCCGGCATTTTCATCAAACGATTGTTATTGGCCCTGCCAACGTTGTTTGGTGTCAGTGTGATTGTATTTGTTTTACTACGTGTAATTCCGGGGGACCCGATTGCGATGATGACGCCACCGGGGGCAAGTGCCGAAGATGTTGACAATCTCCGTGCATTGTATGGTCTTGACAAAGGTCTGTTCACTCAATACGGCATTTGGTTGCGAGAACTGCTGCAAGGCGATCTTGGTACGTCCATTAGCTTGCGGCAGGGGGTCGGTGAGTTGATTCTTCATCGGTTGCCGGCAACGCTGGAGCTGGTGCTGTTGTCAACGCTAATGGCCACCGCGTTTTGCCTGTTGCTCGCGCTGAGTGGCAGCCTGTATTCTCGTTCGGTGATTGGACGTGTTGTCGACGTTATTGCCAGCACCGCGCAGGCCGTACCTGACTTCCTTTGGGGATTGTTGTTTATTTTGTTCCTTGGCGTAGTCATCCCAGTATTTCCAATTTCTGGGAGAATCAATCCGCGCCTTGATCATGATCTAGTATCGCAGTTCTACCTGTTTGAGAGTATGCTTCGCTTTGATGGTGTCATGATGCGCGAACTGCTGCATCATATGTTTCTGCCGGCGCTTGCGCTGGCGTTGCCGATGACGGGTATCGTTACTCGCGTTCTTAAAGCGTCTCTCGATGAGGTGATGAAACAAGATTACATAGTGATCGCGCGAGCCAGAGGTTATTCCCGTGGTCGTATTCTGTGGCGGGAGGCCATGCGGAATGCCTTGATTTCGACCATTGCACTAAGCGGAATACAACTCACGATTCTGCTAGGTGGAACTGTATTAATTGAACGTTTATTCGGCTATCCGGGTATTGGCAGTATGGCCATCGGTGCCGTAATCCAACGTGACTTACCGTTGATCCAAGGCCTTATCCTGACATTTGCAGTCCTATTTATTGTTATCAACCTGATGGTGGATTTGTTAATCGCCTGGTTGAATCCGAGACTGCAAGATGGTTGACGGTAAATCGGAGTTGCATCGTGAAGTCATTGTGTATCGCTCGCCGTGGCTCGAGCCCGGTTTACTGATCGGTGGTGGACTTCTGTTTTTGTTCGTGCTTGCGGCCGTTTTTGCACCGTTTATCAGTCCGCACGATCCTTTAGACCAAGATCTGATGGCAAACTTGTTACCACCGTTCTGGCAAGATTCGTACGATCCGCTTTATCCGTTGGGTACCGATAGCTTAGGGCGAGATTTATTGTCGCGAGTATTGCATGGTGCCAGAATCGCATTGACAGTGGCGGTACTCGCCGCGCTGTTCGCCGCAGTTCTCGGTACGATCTTAGGCCTACTGGCTGGCTATCTCGGTGGTTGGGTTAATACGCTGATTTCACGACTGGTTGATATCTGGATGTCGTTTCCCGCAGTGCTCTTATCGATAGTGCTGGTTGCAGCCCTTGGCACCGGATTGCATTCGGTGATTATTGCGATTGGCATAATTGACTGGACGCGGTTCTGTCGAGTGGTGCGCGCCGAAACGATGGTGCACCGGGAACAGGATTATGTCACGGCAGCACGTGCCCTCGGCGTCGGTGATTTTTCCATCATCTTTAAAGAGATTCTGCCCAATCTTATACCGGCGCTGCTGACATTATTTTTTCTTGAAATGGGCATTGCGGTTGTCGTAGAGGCCATCCTGAGTTTTGTTGGTCTTAGCCTGTCTTCTGATACACCCACCTGGGGTGGCCTAATCGACGAGGGTCGGCAGTACATTCATGACGCCTGGTGGGTGGTGCTCATCCCGGTGTTGTGCATATTGACGCTGGTTATTGCACTGAATGCCTGCGGTGAGGGCATACGCCGTGGTTTTGATCCAATGATGCGCAGATG
>JAHQVR010000081.1 GCA_019634245.1 Gammaproteobacteria bacterium | reverse complement strand
TTCGAGCAGGGTTAAATTGGTTGGCATGGCTGAACCTTGAAGGGTCTCTGTTCGCAGCCCCCAACAGCAGGGCCACAGGTTCACCTCTGGCAAGTGTCACGTCAGGGTGCAATTGGATGTCTTCATGAGCGTATCGTAAAAACAAATGTAAAGGAGCATCGTAGCGCAGAAGCTCCGATACTGTGGCATCACTGGTCGCATCATCGTGGAAACAGTCAGCGGGATTATCAACCTGCTGTAGTAGCGTTCGAACAGCATTACCGATTTGATGCACGGTAGCTTCATGACCCGCATTTAATAGCAACACACAGGTGGACACTATTTCTGCATCGGACAACGCGTTGTTATCGGTGTCATTCACCAAGGCCGAAAGCAGATCATCACCCGCACGTTCACGCCGCAGTGCAATTTGTTCGAACAAGAAGGCTTCAAATTCCGCTGCTGCCTGATTCGCTTGTTGTTCATCATCGTGTGTCTGCGTCATCGTGTATACGCGCACCATAGCGTGCGACCATGCCAACAAGTGAGCGCCGGCTGAAATCGGAACACCTAGAAGCTTGGTAATGATTGACAATGGCAGTGGGGTGGCATAGTGCTGTAACAACTCTACAGAACCTTGGGGTTCGAACTGGTCTATCAACGACTCTGCTGTCGCTGAAATAGTGTCGCGCATCTGCAGCACCTTTCGGGACATAAAGGCGGCATTGATGCGTTTTCGGATGCGCGTATGCTCTGGGGCTTCCAGGCCGAGTAACGAAAATTGCTCGACACGATTAAAATCGGCCAAGTGGGGTTTTGAGTCGTTGGTTTGTGTTTCTGCTGGTTTCAGCCTTTTAAAGCGCTTGTCCTGGAGCGTCCGGTAGACGTCATCAAACCCTGCCAAGCACCAGGTGTGGTAGTTACTCCAGAAAATCGGCCCGCCGACGGCATGGAACTTTTCGTATAGGGCATAGGGATTTTGGATGAAAGCCGGATCTTTTGGGTCTTGTGTGAAAACCCGCTTGTCAGGGAGAACTGAACGCATAGGGCATAATAATCGACAATCGGCTCAATGAGAGGTTTTGTGTGATTCGCATCACAGCTAGCCTGGGGAGTGCAGGATGTTTGCCCTGATGACGGTTATCTTGTGCGTATCTTGCTTATTGCACATCAACCCGCATGAGTTTTGAGGAATGAATTCCCGAGTGTTGCTGGTGGAATCGTCTGCCACGATGCGTTACGTGCTGGAGAACTATTTGCTCTCTCTGGGCTACGACGTATCGGCCGTTGACAATTACGCCGCCGGATTCTCCAATTTGGTAGATCAGTTTAAAAGCTATGACAGCGACTTTGATGCTGTTGTGCTTGGCTGGCCGACTGTGGCCGAAGATTCAGCCAGCGAACTCTCATCCAAGCTCGAAGAGCCTGACTACAGTGAGCTCCCTGTGATTGTCATGTCAACGGATATGCGAGCCGAAACTCGCGCTTGGGTGGCAGGCAGGGAAAACACAGCGCTTCTGGCATGGAAGGAGTTCGAGGGTGTTAAGGCCTTGTTGAGCAACCTTTTGGTCGATCCCTCCGGTCAGGATGGATCGGTGTCTGTCGTCAAATTTGATAACAGTGATGTGCGGCTCCTGGTGGTTGATGACTCAGCGAGCATTCGGCTTGCACTCAAGGAGCTACTTGAACTCCATGGATACTCAGTATCGTTGTGTGCAGACAGCCTATCAGCGTTGTCCACCGCGAGAGAATCCGAATTTGACATAGCGATTGTTGATTTCTATCTCGGGGAAGATACCGGCGACAATGTGTGCCGAAGCTTAATCAATGACCCTCAGACCGGTGATGTCACCTGCACCATTCTCACCAGTACGTATTCCGATCATATTATAAAACGCTGTCTCCGTGCCGGTGCAGTGGAGTGCATGTTTAAGAATGAATCCAGTGAATTGTTGCTGGCGCGCATAGATGCCATTAGCCGCTTGATACGCCAGCGTAAACAGCTTGAACAAGAACAGGCAAGGCTTGAGTTATTGATCGACACTATGGCGGGCGCCACTCTAGTATTGCGAAGTGATGGCACCATTGGTTATGCCAGTCAGCAGGCCATTCAGGAACTCGGTTTTGAAAATCGACAATCACTTTTGGGGCGTCGAGCAGATGCCGTACTTGATCCTGAAGTACTCCAGTTGAAACCCGGAGGCAAAAAAACTTCTTCTTGGCTTGATGCTAACGAACAAACCGTTGATGTTTCCTACGAGCAGTCACGCATTGGTGACAGCGAGGAAATCATCATACAATTTTCACGGATAGACCATTCGGAGTCGGGTGTTGATGTACAGGACGGTCTATCCACAGACGCCATAATTTCGCAGTTAGAGCTGTCGGACACTGCGGCTGCATTCATCGAGCAATTAAAAACCTATCAGCGTGAGTTAGCGGATCTACCCGAGATGGTCAGCCTATTAGTGATCGATGTCCGGCTAGACGATGTTGAATTTAGCCAAGACAGTGCCGAAGCGATAGCAGTGATGGATCGCGTGAACGACACGGTCATGGGGGTCTATAAAAGAGAAAATCATGTAGCTCAAATTAAGCCTGCGCGTTACGGGTTTTTACTCAGACATGTGGAAGAAGCGCAGGCCTATTTACTGACGCGGAAGATTATGCAAATCGTCAAAGAGATTGATACGGCAAATGAACGCTCAAGAATTGTTTGTTTGGGAAGTTTGTTGAGCCTTAATAAAAACCAGCAACTGGCACCGGTTCGCATACTCGATAGAGCCCGCCAAGGCCTTCAGATTGTAGATGCTCGAGGCGTGGATCAGGCCTTGCTGATCGATCTGCGGCGCATGTTGCCGGTGTATCCTCGTAGCTGATCTTCTGGCAAGTTGGTTTTCAATCAAGAACTAGGGCGCTGCTTCGAACATCCTCTGCATCCAGCCCTAGCGCTGTGATGCTGCTGATAATCGCTGCGTTACCCTGCTTGCTGATGGCTATAGCGGAAACAAATGCACGGTTACTAAGTTGGCTATAGGCATAAGGTAGACTGAGAGTTTCGCTCCAAACTGAATTATCAACGTGGAGTACGGACACTGCCGACTCGGACTCTGCCTGCCAGCCAAGCAGTGCGTAGTTGAGATCACCGTTGGCGGTTAATCGTAGCTGAGCTTCGGCGTGTTTTGTCGGTGTTAGTCGGAATGAGCTTTCGGCTGACCACTGCGTGCAGGGATTATCGGAGCACGTCATTTTCCACGCAACCGGTGATCGGCCCACAGTGCTAGTGGATTCCCAGGCGGATACCAGAACCGAGTCGCCCAGAGTTGATGTTTCAACTTGTGCATCCACAGATGCGGTTAATGATGGCAGTGAGACTATTCGCTGTTCTTCCCAGAATGTGCCTGTCCAGGAATATTGGTGCAGTGTAAGCTCGTTGGTGATTGTGGTTCCAAGTAAATGAATCTTGCTCAACGACGACGAGCTGGATAGGGCAGGCAGTCGTGTCGCATCAGTAAGTAGTGGCAAAGTGGTTGGGCTTTCCCAGTTAAAGCTCTGTCGAGCCATATGCATAACGACATCATCCCGCAGCACACCGCTACTATCGCGTCCTTGCAGGGCAACGACCAAAGCGTTGCCATCGGCGGCGAGTTGTAGTTGCAACGTGTCCGGTTGCCAAAGCCCGCCTAAGCCCGAAGCATCCGGCAGTTCAGGAATCACTGTATCGGTTTCTATCCAGGTAGGTCCCAGACGATCGAAAACGTGCAGCGCTAGCTTCTGGGTAGCAGACCAACTGGCGAAAACCGCTGTATCGCCGGTCGCCGATAATGCCGCCCGTAGCGCGCGCAGGGGTTCGTCGGTCGGGTTCTTAACCATCAGCGTCTGTTCAAGTGCGTGCACGCTGTTGAAATTGGAGTACAGGTAAGCCGAGGATTCACCCGGTTCTGTAATGGCCAAGAGCGTACCGGCGTCGTTCATCGCAACCGATTGCCCAAATTTGCCTGAGATGGATGTTTGGTTTGAACGTACTTGGCTCAAGGTGTCGATCCAGTGGCTCTCAACGGAACTGGGTAGCGAGCTGACACAATCGTCTGCAGAATGACACTTCTGAACCCAATAACGCGCATGGTTCCAGTCGTGGTGTAAGGTATTGATCGGCAACTCGAATTCGTTGCTGATGAGATTTTCTGCCAGCTGGACCGCCGCCCCAGTGCGGGCATCGGCCGACCACAAGCTGTAGTTATTTCCGACATTGGCATCCACCCATGAAAACACCAGTGAGCCTGGCTGGGCGCTGATATTGAGCTGCAAATGGTCGGGCGCGATCAGTATGTCATCGCTGAGTTCACCGATGGTCTCATCACTAGTTCCACCCTGAAGGCCAGGCTCATCGCCGCTGTTCGAACCTGATGGATTACAGCCTGAGATAAATAGCAACAGGGCACATGCTAAGAAGCGCTGTAACGCGGAGCTGGCAAACCTATCAGTGACCGACTGTTGAATCGACAAAACGATGCTATCCAAGAACGTTAAAGCGTTGAAAGAGGTGCAGTGCCGGAGCTTTCGGCGGATACCAGGTATTCGGTTTTAGCCGTCTTTAATAGTGTTCCGAAATTTTCCGGCACTACACCTGACTTGAAGTGCAAGATCTGGTCCGTATGAGAGCCCTTTCAAGTGTGCGGCGGGGTCGCTGATAGTTTTATAACTTATTGATTATTAAGTAATAGATGGATCGCTTTGTAAAAATATTCTGACTTCAGTGGGTGTCGAGCGCCGTTTGTTTGAGGGGAATTTTCAGCGAATCGATGGCTTGTTGAATTCCGTCAACGCTCAATGGATACATCCGCTCATGCATGAGTTCCAGGGTCATGCGAATGGACGGTGTTGTGTTCCAATAATCGGGCTTCTCAGGGTTTAACCAAGTGCAATGAGGGAATGCGGTTATTAAGCGACGCAGCCAAACGGCACCCGCTTCTTCGTTCCAATGTTCGACACTCCCACCAGGCACCGCAATTTCGTACGGGCTCATCGTGGCATCGCCCACCAGTATGAGTCGGTGATCTTTACTGTACGTGCGCATTAGCTCAGACAGACTTAGAGTGTCGGTATGCCGTCTACCGTTGTTCTTCCATACCTTTTCGTAGATAAAATTGTGAAAGTAGAAATGTTCCATGCGTTTGAATTCGGCACTGGCGGCTGAAAACAGTTGCTCACAAATCCTGGTGTGGTAGTCCATGGATCCACCAACGTCGAGTAACAGCAACACTTTGATCGAATTCCGTCGTTCAGCTCTTAAACGGATCTCCAGAAGACCTGCGTTATCGGCAGTGGAGCGAATCGTTTCGGGTAAATCCAAATGCTCTTCATGACCGTCGCGTGCCATTTTTCTGAGTTTTCGTAGAGCCATTTTGAACGTACGTGTACCTTCTTCAAGCGAACCATCAAGGTTGCGGAACTTTCGTTGCTCCCAGACTTTAACGGCCTTACCATGGCGGGCCTGCCCGCCGATTCGAATGCCCTCTGGGTGAAAGCCGCCATGACCAAAAGGTGAAGTGCCGCCGGTACCAATCCATCGACTGCCGCCGTGATGTTCATCGGTCTGCTCCTCCAATCGTTGTTTTAACGTTTCCATCAGCACGTCCCAGCCTCCCAGTGCTTCGACCATGGCCATCTGCTCATCAGTGAGTTGTGACGGATCTTTTAGGTGTAACCATTCGTCGGGAATCTCATCGAAGGCTGAGTTAAAGGCAGACTCTCGGCCTGACCAGTAGGTAGAGAACACCTGATCGAAATGGTCGTACAGACTTTCATCCTTGATCAGGCAAAGGCGGGAATACTGATAGAACTCATCCAGGCTCAACACCCCTACGTCTTTGGATAAGCCTTCTAGTAGGGTTAGAAATTCAGACAGAGATATGTTCAGTCCGGATTGCTTTAACGCTTGGAAAAAATTTAGCAGCACAGCTAGCGCTTTTGTTTGTGGAGAAAAATGAGTCGTTCAAACAAATGTACGTCTTGTTCGTTCTTTAGCAGCGCGCCATGCATTTTGGGCAAGATGGTCCGCAGCTGATCAGCCGCTAGAGCGTCTGCAGGCAAGTCATCAGCGATCAACAACTTAAGCCAGTCGAGTAATTCTGAGGTAGAGGGTTTCTTTTTTAATCCCGGTACTTCTCGTAGATCGAAAAAGACTTCTAACGCTGCGTTTAGCAACTCTTTTTTTAAATCCGGGTAGTGTGCCTGAATTATTTTCGTCATTGTGTCTCGATCTGGAAATTCAATATAGTGAAAGAAACAGCGACGTAAAAACGCATCGGGTAGTTCCTTTTCATTATTGCTGGTAATGATGACTAATGGGCGCTGGACAGCCGTGATGGTTTCTCTGGTTTCGTAAACGTCGAAAGACATCTTGTCGAGTTCTTGCAAGAGATCATTAGGAAATTCAATGTCGGCTTTATCGATTTCGTCTATTAACACTACCACTGGTTCGGTTGCTGTAAACGCCTCCCACAGCACACCTTTGACGATGTAGTTGCGAATATCCTGGACCCGATCGTCACCGAGTTGGGAATCTCGCAGCCGCGATACCGCGTCGTATTCGTACAATCCTTGCTGCGCCCGGGTTGTCGATTTGATGTGCCATTGCAATAATGTTGCGTTCAATTGATCAGCGACAGAAAAAGCCAGCTCAGTTTTACCCGTGCCCGGTTCGCCCTTGACCAACAGAGGTCGCCCGAGTGTTCTAGCTGCGTTAACGGCCAATTCGAGATCAGCGGTGCGGATGTATTGAGGTTCTGTCATGTGGAGGGTTTCCGCACCAGCATCGGGCCAACATCCTCACCGCCGAGCAGGTGCATGTGCAGATGAGGGACCTCCTGCCGGCCGTGCTCTTTGACATTAATGACCAGGCGATAGCCAGAATCACTGATGCCTTCTTCGCGAGCGATAGTGCGGGCTACGCTGAGCATACGACCCATAGCAGCTTCGTCTGAGGGTTCAACATCATCGACTGTGGGAATCACTCGATTGGGCACGATCAGCACATGGGTGGGCTTCGCAGGATTGATATCGCGAAAGGCGGTGACCAATTCGTCTTGATAGAGCATATCCGAGGGCAGCTCCTTTGCGATGATTTTGGCGAAAAGTGTGGTGTCTGACATCGTGGCGATTTCCTAATTTAATGCACGTAGGCGCACAGTATACTGTGTACAATTTACAGGTTTCCAATCAGGCAGGGTGTCTTTCTCCAGTGGGTCATCGACTATCTAAAATCTACACACGTACCGGTGACGATGGTTCAACCGGATTGGGCGATGGCAGCCGCACTAGCAAAAATAGTACTCGAGTCGAGGCCTATGGCACGACCGATGAACTCAATTCGTTCGTGGGCTTGTTGTTAACTGAGGATATGCCCGAGACGATGCGCCGGGTGTTAAATGAGGTGCAACATCATTTGTTTGATTTGGGTGGAGAGCTGTGCATTCCTGGGCACCAGGCAATCCAGGAGCATCACATTCAGTGGCTTGAAGACACGCTAGACCACTTCAACGCAAACTTGCCTCCGTTGAAAGATTTTATACTGCCCGGTGGATCGAAAGCCGCTGCTCTAACACACGTGTGTCGTACTGTTTGTCGCAGAGCGGAGCGTTTGGTTGTTGAGCTCATTGCTGAAGAAACCGAAGTGCCGCCACTGTCGATGAAATACTTAAACCGTCTGTCCGATATGCTATTCGTGTTTGCCCGTGTATTGGCTAGAGAAAACGGCGGTAACGAAGTGCTATGGCAAAAAGATCGACCACCGATTGATTTGCCGGTCTGAATCTGTCATGGAAGAGCTGTCACACTATCCATTCGTACTTCATATGCCGACTCGTTGGATCGACAATGATCGATACGGACATATGAATAATGCGGTGTATTATTCTGTGTTTGAAAATACAGTTATGCGTTTTTTGGAAGTGGAGCACGGTCTCGATCTTGCGTCTGGTGATGTGCGGTGCTTCACAGTTGAGAATGGGTGTCAGTATCACAGCGCTGTTAAATATCCACAGGAGCTTGCGTGCGGACTTCGCGTTGCTAAGATTGGCAATAGTAGTGTTCGTTATGAACTTGGCATTTTCGCCAAAAATAGTGATAGCGTGGGCGCCACAGGCTTTATAGTGGATGTATTCGTTGATGCAGCCACAGAGCGGCCTACGAAAATCCCAGACTCCATACGACGGGTTCTGGGTACCATACAAGTTCAGGCTGGCAGCTGATGCTGGCTCAAGATAATAATAACAACAAGAAGGCTTGGATGAGAACTGAACTATCTGAGTTGGCAGGCTCTATACTGCAACGGGTATCTATCGCTGTTCTTATAACGGCGGCGTTTTTGTCGGCAGCCTTTGCCGCAATGTTACCCAGCGTTGGCAATTCGCATCGAGCGCCAATGCCGGTTACTGGATCTGTTCTTTCGCCTCTAGCGCCCAGTTCAAGCTCGGACCAACAGACATCGCAGTTTTCGCACTCTTGGCTATTTAATGATCGCCTTACGGCTGAGTTCGGTTTGTACCAGAATCGTTTGCTCAAAGTGTCTGAGAGTCCTCCAGTATTCCAAACGGCAGGAACTCGCTATTTTTCTCGCCAATATCTAAAGCAGGTGGATGCGAAAGCCTTGCTTGAAAAAAGCGCTTCAGGCCCTGATGAACTTTCCATAGAGTTAACCAAGTGGGCTATGGGTGGAGTGAGTTTCCCGAATCTGGCTGTAACGAAAAAATTGCCCGTGCGTCGATTCATACCCATGATTGCCTACCACGCGAATTCTGTCACCACAGACGGAACTCCTGAGCCAATACCGGCTGTTAGGTGTATGGGCTTGTCGCCGACCGCGATAGCTCGAAGAGCAGCCCGATATGAAGATACCATCCAACGTCTATCCATGAAGTATGGAGTGAGCATCAATCTGGTAAAAGCTGTGATTACCAAAGAATCGTGCTTTGATCCGAAAGCAGAATCCTACGCTGGTGCCATTGGGCTTATGCAGCTAATGCCGGCCACCGCGGCTTGGCTGGAGGTTGCTGACCCGACAGATCCAGAGCAAAATCTTGATGGTGGTATTAAGTACCTGGCATCGTTGTATGAACGATTTGGCCGTATTGATCTTACTTTGGCCGCCTACAATGCCGGGCCAGGGAATGTCCATCGACATAAAGGCATTCCGCCGTTTCAAGAAACCCAGGGCTACGTAAAAAGCGTTTTAAGTCACTATCGCTTTTATACTCAGGCCGCTCGATTTAAAAGTCAACTGGCGCTAAATTAGTCGCTCGCTAGAATCATCGTGATTCTTTCACTGAAGCTGCTACCATAAGCTGTTTAACTGTGTACGGTTCACTTTGTGGCCGCCAATCTTACCTTTATCCGTTATCCGTCCACTATGAATGCGCTTGTTATCGAGCAATTAAGAAAAACCTATGATAGTTCCACAGAGGCCCTTAAAGGCATTGATCTGGCAGTTGAATCGGGCGATTTTTTTGCGCTGCTAGGGCCCAATGGGGCGGGGAAGTCCACAGCGATTGGGATCGTTGCGTCACTGGTCAATAAATCCAGTGGTCGAGTCACTGTGTTTGGTCATGATCTCGACACCGAACGCTCGATCGTCAAATCCCACATCGGTCTGGTGCCGCAGGATTTCAACTTTAGCGGATTCGAGCCTATCTTCTATACGCTGCTCAATGTTGCGGGCTACAACGGAATACCGCGGAAAATCGCTAAAGATCGAGCCTCCTACTATTTGAAAAAACTGGAGCTTTGGGAGAAGCGCGACACGCCTGGTCGCGAATTGTCTGGTGGTATGAAAAGACGTTTGATGATCGCACGTGCATTGGTTCATGAGCCAAGGTTGCTGATTTTGGATGAACCTACTGCGGGTGTTGACATTGAAATACGCCGATCTATGTGGGAGCTTTTGAGTGAAATAAACAAGGAGCAGGGGACGACGATAATATTGACTACGCACTATCTCGAGGAAGCGGAAGCTCTGTGTAAAAATGTGGCTATTATCGATGACGGAAAAATCATTGAGCAGGGTGCTGTCGCGAAGCTACTCAGTAGTGCGATGTTAGAGACCTTCGTGTTGGATTTACAAGAGCCTATTCGTGAGTTGCCCATATCTTCGCCTTTTGAATTGAGAGTGCGCGAAGATTCACGGCTTGAGGCTGATGTATTGCAGCATCAAAACGTCAGTGAGCTCATTGGGTTCTTGCAGCAGCAAAATATTATCGTTAAAAGTCTACGGAACAAGTCCAATCGACTCGAAGAATTTTTCTTAAGGCTGGTCAATCAGACTGTAGAAGAGGAGCAGGCATGAACGCGCTGTTAACCGACCGGGTCGCCCTGTTCACCATTGTGCGCAAAGAGATACGTCGTTTTATGCGCATTTGGGTTCAGACCTTGACCCCACCGGCTGTCAATGCTGTGTTGTATATGTTGATTTTTGGCGGTTTGATCGGTTCAAGGATTCGCGAGATGGATGGTGTGCCTTACATGGACTACATCGTTCCCGGGATCATCATGATGTCCATCATAATAAATTCTTACTCCAATGTGTCTTCGTCGTTTTTCAGTTCCAAGCTGCAGATGTTTATTGAAGAACTATTGGTATCACCAGTCCATAATTTCACCATCTTGCTGGGGTTTGTCGTCGGTGGCGTTGCTAGAGGGTTGGCAGTGGGTATTATTGTTGCAGTCGTATCCTTACTTTTCACCCAAATTGTGCCGGTCAATCCTGTGCTCACTATTTTGGTCGCTGTATTGACATCGGTCATGTTCGCCTTGGGTGGGCTGATTAATGGGGTATATGCAAAAACTTTTGATGAAATTTCTATCATTCCCAATTTTGTACTGACCCCTTTGACTTATCTAGGTGGAATTTTCTATTCAATTCATCTATTACCCGAGTTTTGGCAAAAAGTCTCTTTGTTTAATCCAGTGCTTTATATGATCAACGGTTTTCGTTACGGCATATTGGGCATTAGTGATATTCCGATCTGGCAGAGTTTGTCGGTTATACTTATTTTTATCTTTATGTTGGGGACTATCGCCATGCTCTTACTCAATCGAGGAGTCGGCATTAAGCAATAGGCCGGGTGTAACAGATGATTATTAGAATCGAGCTAAACACACATTGATGCCACCTATCCACACTCTCATTTAATCTAAGGCAAAATCACACTATGCAATCTGCAGAAGAAAACGCACTTACCATGGCAGATACCGCTGATCGGCATGCGTTGTATCAAGAGGCGGTTCAGAATTCCGAGTTTGAACTCGAGTTCATGGATGATACGTTTAAAAAACTCACTGGGCGTAAGCCCATCAGTATGCGTGAAGATTTTTGTGGAACCGCTATATCCAGCGTTGAATGGATCAAGCTGCGCAAGGCGAATCGAGCCATTGGTATAGATTTCGACCCAGAGGTACTCGACTGGGGCAAAGAACATAACGTAACCCAGCTTAATGCGGAGCAACAAAAACGCTTAACATTGATCGAAGCGGATGTTCGAGATGTCCAAACTGAAAAAGTGGACATGATTCAAGCCTACAATTTTAGCTACTGGTTTTTTCAAGAGCGGGAAGTTCTGCTGAACTATTTCAAGAGTGTGCGTGAGGCGTTGGTGGATGATGGTCTACTTTTTCTCGACGTATTTGGTGGTTCTGAGTGTTATCAAACACAAAAAGAAAAACGAAAGGTTGAGGGATTCAAATACGTCTGGGAGCAGGTGGAGTTTAACGCGATAACCTACGAGCTCAAATGTGCCATCCATTTTCATTTTCCGGATAAATCAAAGATGAAAAACGCGTTTAACTATACCTGGCGGGTATGGGGCGCACGGGAACTGCGTGATGTGCTGAAAGACGCTGGTTTTAGTGAAACGATTGTCTATCGGCAGGAATTCGATGATGACAATGATGAACCACTGGATGAATATATCGCCACAGATGAGGCGGATGATTTCGCGTGCTGGCTGGGTTATATCGTTTGCCGACCCTAGTAAGCGGCAAGCGGTTTGATTCAAGGAAACCGAATCGACACACGAGCTCCTCCGGCGGCTGAATTGCCCAGAGAAATTCCGCCGCCGTAGGCCTCGATAAGTTCCCGGGCTGCGGCCAAACCAAGGCCTTGCCCTTCGACGTTCGTATCGGCTCTAACGCCTCTGTTGAGTAGTCGCTCAATGGATTCTTCAGGGAAGCCTGGTCCGTCATCCTCAATACTAATCCAATGGTTGTCGCTAGCGATGCTTATGGTGGTGGCACCGAATTTCACGGCGTTTTCCAATACATTACCCAGTATTTCATACAAATCTGCATCAGCAACTCGGGCCACAAATTCAGGCACTACGGTATTGTTAAATCGCAATGGCTTGTCAGGGTAGAGTTTCTCCAGCGACGAAATGATGCGCTCGAGTACTGGGTGAGGGGATGCCGGGGGACTCAAGAACTGAGATCGTTTGAGGGTGGCTCGTTGTAGATAGCGATCTACTGAACTTCGCATCTGTTCGGTTTGCGATTGAACTATGCCGAACGCGTCTTCTGATGTCGTTGATTTTGATCGGTTCATGGCCAGGTTTCCCAACACCGTTAGCGGAGTCTTGAGACTGTGTGCCAGATCACTCAGCAGATGTCTGTAGTGTTTATGCCGATTGCGTTCACTATTGAGTAGCGTATTAATTCCACGTGCTAAAGGTTTTAATTCCCGAGGTACGGTCTCGCTCAGTGCTGGTCGCTCCCCTTGCTCAATTTGTTTTAACTCCTGTCCGATCTTATGTAGTGGTGATAAGCTTTTGCTCAGTACCCACAACTGCACAAGCAATAATCCGATCACTGAGGCGAGCAGGCTGCCCCACAGCGTTTGATCAAAGCGCTTTAATTGACCTTTTAGCGCATTTGCGTTACTGACCACTTGCACCATAAACGGTAGTTCTTCACCATTGTCGAGCTCCCAAGCAGTGGTTAACTGCATGTAGTGAACAGACTCTCCGCGAACTGGATCGGTTTCGCCGAATTGCCAATCGCCCAAGGGGGCCGGCCTCATGTCGGGTATCGTTACAGTGCTTGATTTTGATTGCCATAAGAGTTGGCCATCGTTACCAATAAACTCGGCATACAGGCCTGTTGATGTTTGGTTCAGTTTAGGGTCGGGTAAGGCGAATTCATTAACGACCAAAGTGCTGCCATTTTCTATTTCAGAAGCACCTAGAATTCCGTAGATCAAACCCTGTAGCTTGTCATAGGTTGCCAGTTCTGCCTGACGGTGCACTGAGTAGCGAACTGAGACAGCGGTTAACACCGCAAAGATAGCCAGAACGATAGCCGTGCTGATTAGCAGTCGCGCGGTTATCGATTGCATGGGCTTATCGTGCTCTTGGTAGGGCCAGTCGATATCCCCTGCCGCGCAAGGTTTCTATGGGATTGAGATTTTTTTCTGGATCGAGTTTCGTTCTTAAACGACGAATGAACACTTCAAGCACATTGGGATCGCGGTCGGTATCTTCTTCGTATAAGTGATCCAACAGCACAGATTTACTGATCACACTGCCAGCGTGCATAGCCAGATAGGCAAGCACTCGGTATTCGTATGCAGTGAGATCGACTGGTTTAGAATCCACTTGCACGGTTTGCTGACGAGTGTCAATTTCAAGCCGGCCAAAGTGTAGCTGAGATTCAGACCATCCTCCCATTCGGCGCAATAGGGCGCGTAGCCTGGCCATCAACTCTTCCATGTGGAAGGGTTTTGCCAAGTAGTCATCGGCGCCAGCTTCAAGACCGTTGACTTTATCTTCCCAGTTATCTCGAGCGGTGAGAATCAACACTGGGTAGTTGCAACTTTTTTCGCGCAACTTTTTAATGACACTCAAACCATCCATGCCAGGAAGCCCCAAATCGATGATCGCAATATCCAATGGCATATTCGTGGCAAGGTACAAGCCTTCATCACCATCGCCAGCTTCATCGATGGCAAAGCCGGCTTCACGTAGCGCCAATACAATTTGTTCTCGCAGAATGGATTCATCTTCAATGACCAGCGCACGCATGAATCAGTTGCTCCCACCAGTAGCTGGAATCCGCACCACTTTGACTCGGCCATTAACCATCAGCTTAACTGCGAATTCTTCTGCGCCAGAATTTGAGACTTGTTTTTTTACACCGAGCACTTTACTTGCACCTCCGACTCTATCCAATGCGGCGGCTATAGCCTGTTCCCTGCTCAGCCCGGCATCCGCCCACAGTGGGCTGGCCACCGTCAAGATCAACACTATAGACGCCGCTTCTATGAAGCGACGCCATGTGTGACACCCTGTTGTTTGAGACAGACGTTTCATTGGCATAGATTGTAAGTGTAGCGTTTGGAAAAATAAGGCGAAAAAAAATCACTGTCCTTGTTGGCATTTAATGCTGAACAAAATTCAGGCGATTTCCACCTTATTGTACGACTCCGATGTGGCTAAGTTAGCTGCCCCGTAGCACCGGTTCCACGTTAACCTTAAGCCGAATTTGGCTTCCAGGATCAGATTTCATCCGAGTACTGTAGGTTCGTCCCCGATAATCGTACGTGACGTCATAGGCAACAATACGTTTTTCATAGCGAATTTCAACCGTATTTTTACAGTGCTCGACCGGTCGTGTGATCGTTGTCGTACTGTGTCGGTGGCTTGAAGCGCTCTGATTGCGTTGACGATGGTTGTTTCGATGCCGGGTGCCACCACCACTTGCCTCATTGGCGATAACCGACCCGACGATCGCGCCAAGCGCTGTCGCACCATCACGCGTCTTACTGCTGCCCCCTCGACCGAGCTGATTACCAATCACTCCGCCGATAATGCCTCCGATGAGCACATCGCCACCATTCGAGCTGCGTTGCCGGTGGTTAGTGGGTCGATCTTCTATGATCTGTTGATTGCGAATAACGTGTTGTTGTTCTTCTATCCAGCATTCTCGTTTGGGGTGTTCGTAGCTAACCTGGCGGTAGATTGGG
Source organism: Gammaproteobacteria bacterium (assembly GCA_019634245.1). The sequence continues at coordinate 15,176 of JAHQVR010000081.1, read as the reverse complement.
CTAACGTCGACAACATCGGCGTATTCGTAAAATTGATGTCGCACTTGTCGTCGGTCGTCGGCAAAAGCCGGGGTGCTCATGCCGAGTACCAGCGCAACGGTGATTAATCGGTTCATTGTGTGTTCCTCATAGCTGTCGCAACACGCTGTGGTTACGTTGAGGGCTACTCTAGAGGGTAGGCACTGAACCGATCCTGAACGACCGGGTGATGGGTGTGCTACGCCGTCAATTTGTGGGAGAAGTCACGCTAAATCGACGCAGACCGTGGGTTTGTACATGTTTTGTCTGCTCGCATTAGGTGTCTTCGTCGATGGGCAGGATCCGCGTCAGGATACCGAACTTCTGATTATCAATATAATGCAGTTCTCGGCTGCGCATCTTGCGGCTTTGCGACAATCGATAGCTGCGACCGGCCGTTTCATCGGTGTACACCAGTTGAACTTTCATGTGTAGAAATCGACCGAGGTGCACTTTTATTCTGCCGTTCACCGTAGTGGTTCTAAGTTCTCGGGTTCGTCCCGGCTCTGGATTAGCCGATGCTGGGATAAATTCGCCAAAGCCTTTGACATCTTCCGGGATGTAAACCGTGCTAACTGTGCCAACATTTATCCGGATCGATTGGGAAGAGCGGGAATCCAGCCCAGGCTGTCGCCAGGCAAAGTGCCTTAGCAAACGGTATCGGCCAGATTGCGTGATTTTCTCTGCGCTGTCGGTCAACGTGAAATCGGACTCTATTTTCTGAATACCCGCATCGCGAGCGGCATCACTATTTAGGCCAATAGCTGAGGGCAGTTTGGGAAAATACAGTTGCCGGACCGAGGAGCTATTTTCGTTTGTAACATGTTCGAATAAGACAACTTCCACTAAATAGTCTTTCGCAACCGCGGTGGAGGTACCTAGCAGTGTGAGGCACACGAAAAGTGACAAACATCGAACCAGTTGTGTAAGCATGAGTCTTAAGTGTCTTCCAGTGTCAAGCTAATACGTTTGTAGACAGTTTATCAAGTAATTCATCAACAAAGTCCTGGCAATGGCTGATCGTGTTGAACTCTTGTCGAACTCGAAGCGTGCTTTGACCGTCGAGTTTGTACACCGCTGGATCATTTTGAATCAACTGAATCACGACTGTCGGCTCGATTCTGGGCTGGGCACTGAATTGTAGCCGTCCGCCGCCACTGTTCATCTCCAAGCGCTCAATGCCGAGCTCAGCGCAGCGTAGTTTAATTTGCATAGCGTCGAATAGCACATCGGTTTGTGGTGGCAGTAGTCCAAAGCGATCGATCAATTCAATCTTCAAATCCCGCAGTGCCTCTGGGTCCTTGGCGTGTGCAATGCGCTTGTATAGGATGAGGCGTTGATGAATATCGGGAACGTAATCTTCTGGCAGTAACGCAGGAGCACCCAAATCGACTTCGGTACCTTGAGCCAATGGTTTGTCAAAATCGGGCAGTTTGCCGCTTTTTAATGCGTCTACTGCGCGCTCAAGCAGTTCGTTGTATAGCGTAAAGCCTACGGCTTGAATTTGCCCGCTTTGTCCTTCGCCCAGCAGTTCGCCAGCGCCGCGTATTTCCAGATCGTGGGTGGCGAGAGTAAAACCTACGCCGAGATCTTCCAACGATTCTATAGCTTCGAGTCGTTTTACCGCATCGCTGGTCATGACCCCTTTGGGAGGTGTTATTAGATAGGCATAGGCTCGGTGATGTGAGCGGCCGACGCGTCCGCGCAGCTGATGCAGTTGTGCTAGCCCAAGCTTGTCAGCCCGATTGATGATGATGGTGTTTGCAGTCGGTACATCAATACCGCTTTCGATGATTGTGGTAGACACCAAAATATTGAAGCGTTGATGATAGAAGTCGACCATGACCGACTCTAAATCTGATTCGCGCATCTGACCGTGACCAAAGCGAACTTGAGCTCCTGGTACTAGCTCCTCGAGTGATCGGGTAATCCGCTCTATGGTACTGACTTCATTGTGTAGAAAGTAGACTTGCCCACCCCGGCTGAGTTCGCGTTCACAGGCTTCTCTGATTTGAATATCAGACCACTCTCCAACGAAAGTTTTAATGGCATGGCGATGCGCGGGTGGGGTTGCAATAATGGATAAATCTCGCATGCCCGCAAGACCCATATTAAGAGTTCGGGGGATAGGCGTAGCGGTTAGGGTGACAATATCGACCTCAGCACGTAGGGCTTTCATGTGTTCTTTGTGTCGAACTCCAAATCGGTGCTCTTCGTCGATTATGACCAACCCTAAATTTTTATATTTAACGTCTTTTTGCAACAGCTTGTGAGTGCCGATGACAATATCGATCGAGCCATCGCTGAGTTTTTGCAACACGTTTTTCTGATCTTTGGGCGAAACAAAGCGCGACAAGGATTCGATTTGCACGGGCCAGTCAGCGAAGCGATCCAGAAAATTCTGATGATGTTGTTGCGCCAGCAACGTAGTGGGTACGAGAACGGCTACTTGTTTACCTGCATCCACGGCTACAAACGCAGCACGCATCGCAACTTCAGTTTTACCAAATCCAACGTCACCACAGATGACTCGATCAGTGGGCTGTGACGATCGAAGATCGGCTACCAGCGCCTCAATGGCCAGTTGTTGATCAGGGGTTTCCTCAAACGGAAAAGCAGCAGCGAAAGAGTCATAATTACTCGATATTTTCGGGAAGGCAAAGCCTTTTCTAGCGGCCCGGCGAGCATGAATTTCCAATAGTTCAGCGGCGATGTCATAGGCCTTTTCCGCGGCTTTGCGTTTTATTTTTTGCCAGGTGTCACTACCCAGTTTGTGAAGCGGGGCGCTCTCTTCACTAGCGCCAGAGTATCGGCTGATCAAATGCAATGAGGACACAGGCACATAGAGTTTGTCATCCCCCGCATAGTGCAACGTTAGAAATTCATTCTCCACATCCCCTAGATTCAATAAGGTTAGCCCCTGATAGCGACCTACACCGTGATCAATGTGTACCACAGGATCGCCAATATGAAGATCGGATAGGTTGGCAATGATCGCATCTGAATCTCGCGTACGCCTGCGGCGCGCCCTCTGACGCACCCGGTTGGAGCCCAGTTGGGATTCCGTAATGATGGTTATGCCCTCGCCGGGCAGAGTCAACCCTCGATCAACAGGCGCTGTGGTTAGGCAAAGTTGGCGATCGCTGCTTAAAAACTCGGGCCAGGTATCCAGCGTTTGAGTCGCTAGTTGGTTGCCCACAAGTTGGTCGAGCAGGGCTTCACGGCGTCCGGTGGATTCGGCAATAAATAAAATGCGGCCGTCGAAGCCTTCCACATATTTCTGCAATGCCTGAAGCGGTTTTTCTGCACGAGCTTCTATCGGGAACAGGCCAGGTGAGCGCGTGTCAAAGTTGTAACCCGTCTGTCCGGGGCGTTCGATTTCGAAGCGGCGCATCTGTGTACAACCCATGCGATCTATATTTTCCAATGTAGAGCGCGGGTCAAGATAGAGTTTTGACGGAGGAAGTACCGGGCGTTCGACATCATGCCGGCGTTGTTCGAAGCGTTCTTCGGTGTTCTCGATAAATGAGCGCATGGCTTCAGGAGCACCATCGAGCAAGAAAAATTGCGATTGCTTCGGGAGATAGCTAAACAGATCTGATGTGGCTTCGAAGAACAGTGGCATGTAGTACTCAATGCCCGCCGGTGCTCGACCTTCGGATACCTCTCGATAGATGGGACAATTTTTCGATTCGGCGGAAAACGAATTTCGAAACTGTCGCCGAAACAACGCTATACCTTCTTCGTTTAACGGGAATTCATGCGCTGGCAGCAACTCAATGCGGTCAGCGCGATCCAGGCTACGCTGGGTATCAGGGTCAAAAGTGCGGATGGTTTCAACCGAGTCGTCGAAGAACTCTATTCGCAACGGTTTAGCGCTGCTCATTGGATAGAGATCCAGTATGGATCCACGCAAGGCGAATTCACCGTGCTCTTCCACTTGTGCCACATGCCGATAGCCTGCGTCGACGAGCCGAGATCGAAAACTGTCGATCTCTAAGGTATCGCCGGCCGCTATCAGCAGCGCGTGCTGAGACAGAAAATCTGCAGGTGGTAATCGCTGCAAAAACGACGCAGCGGTTAGGAGCAGCACGCCTTGCGATAGTCCGGACAATTGGTAGAGCGTGCGGATACGCTGGGAGATAATATCTTGGTGAGGCGAAACCCGATCGTAGGTCAGAGTCTCCCAGTCGCTCAGCGAATGGATCGCCAATTCATTCGCGGCAAAAAATCCCAGTTCTGCCTCTAGCTGTAACAGTTCTGGTGTGTTGGGGGTAATAACGACTATCAGACCTTCGGCAGAGCGGGCCGCCTCAGCCAGGGCCAAAGATTCGGCCGATCCGTATAATTGACCCCACTGGGAGGTGGATTTAGCCGGGAGTTCCATTACCGAGGAGACAATTGTGGTCATTAAATGCTGAGGAAGGGTCAAGTGGGCCAGATCATTGCTACCCGGAATTGTCCCATATTTCCTATACTGGTAACTGGACCTTGGAAAATAATCGCCGCTCGCTGAACGAATACTTCGCTTGTGGGCCCAAGGGTCATCACCTTCTCAACTAAGGCTCCATGTTTCAACCCTACCAACTGTTTGTCGGACTGCGCTATACGAGAGCGAAACGCCGCAATCATTTCATCTCGTTCATCTCCCTGATTTCCATTTTGGGTATCGCTCTAGGGGTCACTGCCCTCATCACGGTGACCTCGGTAATGAATGGATTCGAAAAAGAGATGCGACAGAGAATTGTGGGAGCTTCCTCGCATGCCACTGTCGCCACGATTGCGGAGCCGCTAACCAATTGGCAGGTAGTGTCGCAGGCCGCGTTGGAACACGAAGAGGTCATCGGTGCAGCACCTTATGTGGAAGGTCAAGTCATGTTGGTTCACGCGGGTCGTTCCACTGGTGCACTCATTCGCGGGATACTTCCAGAGGTGGAGGATTCGGTATCGGAGTTGACTCAGAGTCTGCAAGCGGCGGACGATTTGCAAGTGGCGTTACAGCCTGGTGAATTTGGTGTTCTTTTGGGGAGCGATCTGGCGGCGTTTCTCGGTGCATTACCCGGTGACAAAGTTATGTTTATTACCCCAGAGGCCAGTGTAACGCCTATGGGATTTGTACCGCGCGTCAAGCGCTTCACTGTCACAGGGCTCTTTAGCTTTGGCATGTACCAATTTGATCGTAATCTCGCTGTCATCCACGCACACGATGGGGCTAAGCTATTCAAGATGGCGGACAGTTTTTCCGGTGTTCGTTTAAAACTAGAAGATACTGGCCGGGCACCGATCGTGGCCTCTGACTTACAACAGTCCATGGGCTATGGATACTTCATCAGCGACTGGACCGCTCAGAATTCAAACTATTTTCTGGCCGTAAAAATGGAAAAAACCATGATGTTTATCATCCTGTCGATGATCGTGGCCGTTGCGGCTTTTAACATCGTCTCGACGTTGGTCATGATGGTACAAGACAAACAATCGGATATCGCCATATTGCGTACACAGGGAGCATCGCCGCGCAGCATTATGGGTATATTTTTAGTTCAAGGAACTCTGATTGGAGTGCTCGGAACGATAGCAGGATTAATTGGAGGGGTGCTTCTGGCAACCAATATCGACGTAGTCGTACCTTTTATCGAGCAATTTACCGGACCTGTATTGAACCCAGAGGTGTACTACATCGATAAGATGCCATCGGATTTACGCATACCTGATGTCATTAAGGTGGGACTGATGGCTTTCGGGCTCTCAGTGCTAGCCACCTTGTATCCAGCCTGGAGAGCTTCGCGCACCGATCCGGCAACTGCGCTGGCCTATGAATAATGGGTCGAGAGCAACTATGAAGTCCACCGATTCTCAAACCGATAGCCAATCTGAAACCGGCGCTGCAGTGCTGCAAGCGTCTGAATTGAGTAAGCGTTATTCGCAGGGCGATTTAAGTGTTGATGTGCTCGATAATGTTTCTTTGACCATTGCGCCACGTGATCGTGTGGCGATCGTTGGCTCGTCGGGTAGTGGTAAAAGCACGCTGCTTCATTTGCTCGGTGGTGTCGATACTCCCACAGGTGGAGAGGTCCATATTGCGGGTCAATCGTTGTCGCGCCTTAGTCAAGCTGCTCGTGGCAAGCTTAGGAATCGTCACGTTGGGTTTGTTTATCAGTTCCATCATCTGTTACCAGAATTTTCAGCCATGGAAAATGTGGCCATGCCGCTGCTGATCAGTGGTGAGTCGCAGGCCGTGGCTCAAGAACGGGCGGCTGAATTACTGGCTCGAGTGGGGCTGGGTGAAAGACTGCGACACAAACCTGCTGAATTATCCGGTGGCGAAAGGCAACGTGCCGCTATCGCGAGAGCTTTGGTGAATTCACCGCAAATTGTATTAGCCGATGAGCCGACGGGAAATTTAGACGAACAGACCGCTGAGCGTGTATATGAACTCATGCTCGAACTGAATGCGGAGCTGGCCACTAGTTTTTTGATTGTCACTCACGACACGCGCCTGGCTAACCGTATGGATAGAATCTATCGATTAACCAGTGGCGTCTTACAAGCTGATTAACGTGTGTCCATGCCACTGTAAGCAGGCTCACGCCAACACAGTCGCACCAATAAAAACCCAAGGGCTGAAGTTAGGCAGGCACAGACGATACAGCCTAGAAGTAGGACCGGCCAAGCGGCTAAAAAAGCATCTAAAAACGCGTGAATTCCAGACTGTTGTGCCTCACTGAGTAACAGAATGGTATTGTGATCGGTCGGCAAAAAGGTTGATCCAACCATCCAGGCCACATAGAGTAGTGGAACGATGGTCAACGGATTGGTGAACCACACCATGACCATGGATACGGGGACATGGACACGCATTACTCTCGACAAGCATGCTGCCAGAAGTGTTTGCAACGGCATAGGCAACCAGCTAACAAACAATCCCACTGCAACTCCGCCGGCGACTTTGTTTTTATCCAGTTGCCACAAGTTGGGTTCTTTGAGGATTTTTTCTATTACCGCATAGCCCGCTATGCGTTCTCGAAGTCTCGCAATCTTTTGCGCCGTTTGAGCGTGTTGGTTTTGCATCCATTGGCAGAACATTGAATAACCACTTTTCATTTTTATTTTCGGTATGCAAGTGTTAACGGCCTGTCATTCCAAAAATTGAGCGCTTGTGTGGAGTATTTCACACTTGATCATCTAGGCGTTGAATGGATCACGCCAGTTGTGGTGCCTGTGTCCCACCGGGTGAGCTACACGAGTTGAACTGCGGCAAAGGAGAGCCTCTACGTGAATCACAACTGTTTTGTCCTGTCACTAGGATTCAGCGCAGGAATATTGTTGAGTTTAAATCTGGCGGAGATATTTCCATGGTGGTTGTTCTGTGCTTTGCTCGCCACCAGCAGCTGTGCAGGATGGTTGGGGGTTCGTTGGTGGCTGATCCCATTGGGGTATATTGGTGGCGTGGTCGTTGCGCTAGCGCAGTTCCATTGGTTTAACACGCACAGATTGCCCATCGATTTGCACGGACAGTCCTTTGTTATCGAAGGACGCATTGTGGGTTTGGTGGATCATGCCCCTCAGCGTCAGTCGTTTCTGATCGAGCCGGAGCGGATAGTTGGTTTGCCGGATAAATTTCAGCAATGGCAGCAACGCTTGGTGAAGCTGGCCTATTACGGTCAAGCGTGGCGTTTCAAAGCGGATGAATATTGGCGATTACCAGTGAGGTCACGGGCGGTTTCGACTCTGGGTAACCCGGGTAGTTTCGACGTCGAACGTTGGATGTTTAGCAAGCGCATCGATGTGTTAGCAACCGTCGAAGAGACAGCCACTGCAAAGCTCTTGTCGCAGCCACGTTTATGGCACCCGCAAACGCTTCGTTCAAAGTTGCGCTCGCGATTGTTTTCGCTACACGGTTCTCACGCATCGGTAGATTTGCTGGTGGCATTGATGCTTGGGGACACCAGCTTACTATCCGAGCAGCGCTGGCAACTACTGCGCAGTACGGGCACTGCACATTTGGTGGCTATTTCAGGTTTGCATGTCGGTCTGCTGGCCACAGCGGTATTCGCCCTCGCTGCGGGCATCTGGCGTTATACAACGGCCATCCGCTATCGGCTACAAAAAAATAATTTTTGTTGGATCGCGGCTTTAATCGCCGCCGGCGGTTATGCGGTGTTAGCGGGGTTATCAGTGTCGACCGTACGCGCCACAGTCATGTTAGCGTTGGTGGCCAGCATCAGCCTTTGTTACCGTTATCTGCGGCCGATGGGTGTCTTGCTTATCGCGTTAAATTTAGCCTTGTTGATAAATCCTCTGGCTGGATTGAATGCTGGGCTATGGCTGTCATTCGGTACGGTCGCTTTGATCTTCTATCTCTTACCTGCCGATTTGCGCCGCCCGCGCTGGCAGACAGCGCTGCGAATCCATTTGGCTCTCGCTGTGCTGACGCTGCCTATAAGCGCTTGGTTCTTCCAAAGTGGATCATTTATAGCCCCCCTGGCCAATGTCATCGCGGTACCTTTCGTATCGTTTCTGGTCGTACCAGCGGTGTTTCTATGTTTGCCGTTGGTCCCACTCTTACCGACACTAGCTGAGCTGGCTTTGATTGTTCCATTGACACTATTGACGTGGCTTAGCGAGGGGTTGAGTGCGCTGCCAGGGTCGGGTGACGCAAAACCAGTGGTGGTTCCCTCCTTATGGGTCCTATTAATGAGCATGACTGCTTGTGTTTGGTTACTGGCACCACGTGGGTGGCACTTTCGTTGGTTGTCATTGCCGTTGCTGCTGCCCATGATATTGCACAATGGCTGGCAAGCTTCGGCGGACGGACTAGAGATGCACGTGCTCGATGTTGGTCAAGGTCAGGCGGTACTATTGTTTTTTGATCGTACCGTCGTGTTGTATGACACCGGTGGGATGCTGGGCGACGACACGGCCTTGGATGCAGTGGTGCTGCCTTTTCTGCGCAGTACTGGCCGGCAGCGAATTGACTATGCGTTCATTTCACACAACGATCTGGATCATTCAGCAGGTGTGAGCTCCTTGAGACGCCATTTTCCTGTCGCCAACGTGTACAGTTCCAATCCTCAGGCCATTGGTTTGGACCCCTACCAGGTTTGCCATGCTGGCCAACGCCACCGGATTGCACAATTGCAACTCACGGTATTACATCCAGCGGAGCATGATGTGGGGTCAAAGAATGATCTGTCCTGTGTCCTGTTGGTTGAATATGGAGCGAGTCGAATTTTGCTCACTGGCGACATCGAAACACGGGCTGAGCGCAAGCTGATCAGCCGGGTGGGAGAGTATCCCGTGCAAGTAATGACCGCTCCCCATCACGGCAGCGCAACATCATCGAGCGATAAGCTACTCGCTGCATTTGCGCCAGAGTATGTCGCTGTATCTGCAGGTCGGCGAAATGCCTACGGATTTCCTCACAGTGACGTGCAAATGCGCTATAAACTAGCTGGTGTAGACATGCTGGTGACCGGGTGGCAAGGCGCTTTGAGCTTTCAATTTGACCAATCGGGTCTGATGGAACCTCCCCGTGTCTACTGGCAGCACAATGCTCGTCGATGGCATGAAAGCTATCGGTGGGTTACCGAATAGAAGGAATATGCAAATCCGTGTTGCGATAAACGTTCGCGACTCATCCGAACAGGAAGCCTCAACGTGTTGGAAATAGTGACTGCAGGTGGCTGGTTAGTGCTGCCGATCATTGTCTGTTCTATTGTAGCGCTGGCCATTATTGGTGAGCGATTTTGGACGCTGCGGGAGGACAAAATATTGCCGAATAATCTGGTCGCAGATGTCTGGCGTATGGCCAGCACCAAACAGCTGACAGAAGAAAAGGTGCGCGAAATTCAAAAATCTTCACCGCTGGGCCGCGTACTGGCGGCTGGCCTGCTAAACCGGACACAAGATCGTGACATGATGAAAGCTTCGATAGAAGAGGTTGGTGGTCATGTGGCTCATGAACTGGGACGCTATCTGAACGCACTGGGTACCATCGCGGCTATCACGCCGCTGCTGGGTCTGCTCGGTACGGTGGTGGGCATGATCAAAGTGTTCACCAACATCACCACGGTCGGTGTTGGCAATCCAGCTCAGTTGGCTGGGGGCATCTCGCAAGCTCTTATCACAACCGCTGGTGGACTTATGGTGGCTATCCCCGCGTTGATGTTTTATCGCTACTTTCGCGGCAAGGTAGATGGTCTGGTGGTGGGAATGGAAAAGGAATCGTTAAAACTCGTTGATGTGATGCAAAAGCGTCAGAGCCAAGTTCGAGTTAGCCAGTGAAATTCAAACGCACTACCCGAGAGGAGTTAGATTTAAACCTCACGCCGCTGATTGATGTTGTGTTTCTTCTACTGATCTTTTTCATGGTTTCAACCACGTTTCAAAAAGAATCAGAGATCTCCCTTCAATTGCCGCGAGCATCACAAGACCCTACCAATGCGCCCAATGAATCCATTGAAGTGGTGATTAATGCAGCTGGGCGATTTTTTATTAACGATCAGGAATTGGTTCAAGCAGACTTACCCACAGTGCAAGCGGCTTTGAATGAATTGTCAGAGGGGCGTCGGGATACTCCTTTAACCATTCGAGCGGATGCGCAGACTCCGCATCAAGCTGTGGTTATCGCCATGGATGCCGCTGCCAAGCTCGGTATGCTGCGTATGTCGATCGCTACGTCACACAGTCCTCAGTAAACTCCTGCCAGCGCGGTAAAAACCTCGTCACTGTTAAATGACAACGTCCAGTCGCCAAACACCGAGTGATTCGATGGGTTCTGCCGATGGCGTACAGACCTATCGCCGATTGCTGCAGTATATTAAACCCTACCGCACACAGTTCATTATTGCTATTGCCGGCATGATCGGATTCGCTCTAACAGATACTGCATTTGCTGCTTTGATGAAACCGATGCTCGATGGCAGCTTTGTTGAGCAGAACAAACAAGCCATTTTATTCGTACCTCTTTCCATCCTTGGAATCTTTGTAGTTCGAGGATTTGCCGGTTTTGCCTCCACCTATTATATGGCCTGGATTGGCTGGAGTGTGATTAAGCAACTCCGTGCAGATGTGTTTAGGAAATACTTAAACTTGCCAACGACGTTTTATGATCACGCATCATCGGGCGAATTAATCAGCCGTATCACCTTTAATTCCCAGCAGGTTGCTAATGCCGCCAGCACATCACTCACAGTGCTGGTCAGAGATTCGTTGACCTCTATCGGATTGCTGGCGTGGATGTTTTATCTGAGTTGGCAACTGACACTGTGTTTTTTAGTCATTGGGCCCATCATTGGTTTGATTGTCGCCAGGGTAAGTAAAAAATTTCGTGCCATTAGCAGAAGCATTCAGGGTTCTATGGGACAAGTGAGCCACGTCATCCAGGAGGCGATCGATGGCAGTCGCGTCATCAAAATTTTTGGTGGGCATGATTTGGAAGAGGAACGGTTTGAGGTAGTCAACGAGCGCAACCGTGTGTTCAATATGCGTGAAACTATGGTAAAGGCCCTGAACGTTCCCATCATTCAGGGATTGGTAGCCGCGGCGTTAGCGATCATTGTGTTCATCGCCTCCAGTGGAATTTTTGCAGAGCGAATTAGCGTTGGTAGCTTTATGTCCTTTATTACCGCTATGTTGCTGCTATTCGCTCCTATGCGTCGACTCACCTCTTTGAACAATCAGATACAACAGGGAATTGCCGCGGGAGAGAGTCTGTTCGGTACGCTCGATCTCGAGTCTGAACGCGACTCTGGTTCAATCGAATTAACTGGCGATATTCAGAGTATTGAGTATCGATCGGTGTCTCTTCGTTATTCACCTGACAAGCCCGTTGCATTAGAAGCGATTGATTTGGTAATACATGCTGGCGAAACGGTGGCTTTTGTGGGCGAATCGGGTAGTGGCAAAACCTCTCTTGTCAACTTGCTACCTCGCATGTATGACATTGACGGCGGTGAAATTTGCGTCAATGGAAAATCTACCGACACATACACCTTGGCATCTTTACGAGAACGTATTGCGTACGTGTCGCAAGATGTTATGTTGTTCAACGATACGATAGCCAACAACATTGCCTATGGCTGTGAAGGTGAAGTGGCAGACCATGAATTGGAGGCTGCGTGCAGAGCTGCCAATGCACATGAATTTATTACCGAGCTTGAAGGCAAGTATCAAACACTGGTCGGTGAAAACGGTGTTATGTTGTCAGGTGGTCAACGGCAAAGAGTAGCGATCGCCCGAGCGTTACTTAAAAATGCCCCCATACTCATTTTGGATGAGGCCACCTCTGCGCTTGATACTGAATCGGAACGTAAAGTTCAAGATGGTTTGGACAAGCTGATGCAAGGACGTACCACTTTGGTGGTAGCACATCGATTATCCACCATTGAACAAGCCGATCGCATTGTGGTCATGGATGCAGGTCGTATCATCGAAGTGGGGACGCACCGTGAGTTACTCAGCACTGACTCTCACTACAAGCGACTCCATCACTTACAATTTTCGTGAGGGTCATCGAAGATATTTGGCAAGAACGCTCTGTATGGGCGTGGTTAATGTTGCCTCTATCTGGTTTGTTTCGCGTGCTGTCTAGTGTGCGGCACCGGCTTTACCGCTATGGAATCAAACCATCGATCAGTATCGAAGTACCGGTTATCGTCGTGGGTAATATCAGTGTTGGCGGTACAGGGAAATCACCTGTAGTACAAGCATTAGCACTGGAACTTGAACTCTTGGGCTGGAAGCCGGGCATCGTGGTTCGCGGCTATGGTGGAAGACCGCAGATAACACCGATTCTACTGACTGAGACGACGCTTCCATCGCTAGTGGGTGATGAAGCTGTCATGCACAAACAGGGGCCGGGGGTGCCGGTTTGTGTGTGTGTTGATAGAGCTCAAGCTGCACAAGAACTTGTTCGCCGAGCAGGCTGTAACTTGGTATTGGCTGATGATGGCTTACAGCACTATCGATTGGCTCGAGACATCGAGATCGCTGTGGTCGATGGAGTAAATGGGTTTGGCAATGGCTGGTTGCTACCAGCAGGTCCATTGCGAGAGCCTCTGTCTAGATTGCGTCGTGTCGACTGTGTATTAATTAAAAAGCCTCCAAGGCTTGAGCAGGACGCGTCCACCGATAGTTTGAATACCGTACGAAGTACGGTAAAACGCTATCAGAAAAATGTGCATAGCTTCTCGCTACAACCGACAGAATTTGTGCGGTTGACCGATGGCTCAAGTTACTCGCTAGATGCTTTTAGTGGTACAACGGCTCATGCGTTGGCGGGAATTGGAAATCCGGGCAATTTCTTTGGTACTTTGAAAGCGCTTGGTATTGATGTATTGGAACACCCTAAGAATGATCACTACAACTATGCGCTCGATGATATTGAATTTAACGATGAATTGCCTGTGATTGTGACATCTAAAGATGCCGTTAAACTCAACGAACTCCATGGCGTTAAAGATAATGTGTACCTGTTGCAGGTACGGGCAGAATTCGATGGTGGGCTTCGCCAGGTGTTAAAGGCCCTACCATTACCGATGGAGCCTCATGACTGATTCTTACAACATCGTGATTCCTGCTCGTATTGGCTCGTCTCGATTTCCAGGTAAACCACTACATCGTATAAATGGGCATCCCATGCTGGCACATGTGGTCCAGCGTGCCCGCGAATCGGCTGCGGACCAAGTGATTGTGGCCACCGATGATGAAAAAATACTTCAGTGCTGTGAAGATATCGGTGTTGATGCCATGATGACCGATGCTGCGCATGTCAGTGGAACGGATCGGATTGCTGAAGTAGCAGAGAAACTGCGCTGGAATAGCGACACCATAATTGTTGGATTGCAAGGCGATGAGCCCGCAACGGAGCCTGCGCATTTGGATCGCTTGGCTCAGAACTTAAGGGGCTCGTCCATCGCATCGATGGCCACCTTTTGCGTTCCCGTGTCCTCTGAGAACGATTTAAAAAATCCCGATCGGGTTAAAGTGGTCATGGATTGTGACAATTTGGCGTTGTATTTCAGCCGAGCTCCCATTCCTTACGCGCGGGATAAACAAGGCCTCTCTCACCTAGCAGCCTACGTTCATGTAGGGCTTTATGCCTATCGTTGTGGTTTTTTACACAAGTTTTCCAAGACACCACCAGCGGCTTTGGAAGTGTTAGAGCAGCTTGAGCAACTTCGTGTTTTGGCCAATGGCGGACGTATTCATGTGGATGTGTTGGAAAAGGCCCATGCTGCGGGTGTTGACAGAATGGAGGATGTTGAAGCAGTTGCTAAATTGTTACGTGAACGCTTTCAGCAACCGGGTGCTTAGGAAACAAAAATTATGAATGACAACGAAAAGCAATGGCAACTTGACAGTCGCTCAAACGTGTTTGATGGTTTCTATCGATTGGATAAGGTGGAGTTCAAACACACTTTGTACAACGGCGGCTGGACGTCAACGATCGATCGGGAAATGATACACAGAGGCAACGTGACGGCAGTGTTGCCCTATGATCCTAAACTCAATGCAGTTGCTTTGGTGGAACAATTCAGAATTGGTGCAATGAATCAGGAATCGCCTTGGCTCTGGGAAGTGATCGCCGGGATGATGGACAAACCGGGCGAGGCACCTGAGGAAGTGGCCAAGCGCGAAGCGCTCGAAGAGGCTGGGCTCGAGTTGCAGAAATTGAGCCTAATTGCGCATTATTTGGCAAGCCCTGGATCTACCACCGAAGAGGTTTTTATATTTTTTGCAGAAACCGATTTGTCTTCCGCTGGCGGTGTTTATGGGTTAGCTGAAGAGAACGAGGATATTTTGGTAAAGGTCATTCCTGCAGATAAGGCCATCGAAATGCTCGACAACCGTACCATTTGCAATGCCATTTCCATCATCGCGATGCAATGGTTTAAGGGGTATCAAAACGCGCGATAGCCATTGCATCAAAGCCCCGTTTACAACGATTGATTCGTTCCTGATGATTGTATTTAGATAAGTGTGACATTAGTCACTTTTTACTGAGAAATCCCGCGAATAACCTACTTGTATAGTCTGTATCGCCGTTAGAACTCTTGGAAGCGTGAGCCGGATTTCATCATTCCAGCTCTGCTTCAGGGGCGCGCTGAGCGGGACCAGCGCATGGATGTATAGCAACGGATTCATTGCAGTTGACT
>JAHQVR010000080.1 GCA_019634245.1 Gammaproteobacteria bacterium | reverse complement strand
AATTTTCCAGCTAAGGTTTCACTGGATTCGTCCATGCTGTCGATGGTGATAGCAATCGGCACGTCGGGCTCACTCGATGAGATCGTCTCCATAGGTACACCAGGGTCGGCAAGGTTTTCAAGGCTGCATGAGTGAATGGGAATGTTGTTAGTTTGCTTAGCTATGTGGTTGGCAACGTCAGATTCGGTCATTGGTGTTACTGGATGCTTAGCCATAACGGGGTGGCGATCCAATCGATAAACTTGGTCGTTTGCAGCGGCAAACAAATGCCCAAAACACTGATAGCGACGCATCTGTGGTGCGGCAACTAGAACGGGGATATGTGTCGGCTTAAACACTTTAGCGCCCAGTTCGATAGCGCGACCGATGGAGCCCGTCTGTGGTGAAGAATCGAGCGTGGTGCAAATCTTATAGTGAACAATGGGTGCGCCCAACCGCGACAGTTGTGAAAAAGCGAGCGGAAGGTGTTTGTCCATCCAATCTGGATTCTGTGCGCGTGCCGTTGATGCAACACCGATTCCGCGCAGCTCGGGAAACAACGCCAACTGTTCTTTCGTTGGAGTATCCAGAAACAGTATCGAAGGTAAACCAGCGAAGGTAAGCACCTCCATAACAGCAGCCGCACCCGTGAAATCATCACCGTACCAACACACTAAAGGACCTTCAGGCAAAGGTTCGATGTTGGGTGGTTGACTCTGGTTGTTTTCGATGTCGGTGGGTTCTTCTTTCATGGTAAGGCGAACTCAATTGTCATGATATTATACCAGTTGAGTTAGCAAAGTATTAGAGATCATGTGGATTAATACGAATAGTTTTTTCGGTTTGCGTAGGTTGTTCCGTACTCGAATGAGAGTCGGTGCAGAAGCACATTTTTACAGACCTATAAACAATTCCACATACAAAACAAGCACTTTAGTCGTGTTGCCATCATGAGAGGCAGATCCAAAAAATTCTGGGTTGGTACCAGTTGGAAAATGAACAAAATCCGTCGCGATGCAGAAGCATTTTCAGTTGAGCTAAGACACTCTACTAATCCAAGCACCGATAGCATTCAGCGATTTGTCATTCCGCCATTCCCGTATATCCAAACCGTGGCGGATCTTTTAGGTCAAACCGATGTGAAAATTGGCGCCCAGAATATGCATTGGGAAGAGCAGGGGGCCTGGACGGGAGAAGTATCCGCACCTATGGTGATCGATTGTGGTGCCTCCATGGTGGAGCTGGGTCACAGCGAACGGCGAAACTTTTTTAATGAAAGTGATGAAACCGTATCTCTTAAAGTGCAATCTGCGACGAAGCATGGGCTGCTGGCATTGGTCTGTATTGGTGATACGAAAGAGGAATACGATGCGGGACAGACGAAAACTGCCTTGGAGCGGCAAGTCCGTGGTGCGCTAAGCAAGGTTCAGCCAGAGTGTCGAGAAAACATCATGTTTGCCTATGAACCGGTATGGTCGATTGGCGATGGCGGTGTTCCGGCCGATCCAGACTTTGCAAACACGCAGCACGAACACATTAAAGAGGTCACTGTCAGCGAAGTAGGAGAGCCATTGCCTGTTTTATATGGCGGCAGTGTGAATCTACAAAATTGTTGCCAATTAAGCAGCCAATCCAACATCGATGGTTTGTTTATTGGTCGCGCCGCCTGGGACGCTAAAAACTACATTGCCATTGTTAACGCCGTATCCTCGCAGTTGGAAGCCCATTAAGAGGTTATCCCCATTTAGCCAAAGCGGCGGCCAGTTCTTCATGATCTTTTGCGTAGTCGACTAACGCGACATCGAGTTCGGCTGCTTTCCAGGCTTGCCTTATTGCCTTAACGCCTGCGGAGGCATTCATTGGATGACCATGTATGCCGCCACCGGCCAAATACATTAAGTCCAGAGTGCGTCCGGTGCGTTGATAAGTCTCCACTGCTTGTCCTCCCCATTGACCGGAGCAGACGACAGGGAGGGGGCGATCGGCCTCTGAAAATATCGGTTTTGTTAAATCGCTGAAAGATCGCACAAAGCTCTCATCGGGTTCCCAGTATTTCGCACGTATCCCATTTATCTGGAATTGATCGACGCCAAGTAGACGCCAAATTTTTTGATAGGCTCGAAACTCCATGCCCAATCCAGGATGTCGGGTCAATATATCCCAACCGTTACGGTGTGCATGTAGGCATAGATCCGAACGCTTGCGTAAGAATGTCATGCCGCCAGCACCGATCGAATTGATATTGACTACCGCGGCATTGCCACCTGCCTCGGCTACGATATCGTGGTGTCGCATCATGGTGTCTGGATCAGCTGATGAGATGCCGAATGCGTACATGACTTTTTTTCCGGTCTTTTGCTCGTGATCCAGAATGATCGGCATGATGGCCTCAACACGATCCTGTAACGATGAATATCCAGGATTCATTAGCTTCTCATCGTCTTTTATGAAGTCGACCCCAGCTTCGCAGAGTTCTGCAACAACACGAGCGGTCTCGTCAGGCAGAAGGCCGAGTGAAGGTTTAATGATAGAGGCGATCATTGGACCATTCGACACACCCATTAATTTGCGTGATCCTTCTATACCGAACTGTGGACCGGGGTGGCACGACCAGGCAGAGGGCAAATGGATATCCATAACACGAATTCCGCTTATGCCCTGCACGGCATATACACCACCAATAGTTATTGTCATCAGTGCAGCGATATCTGTACCGATAGCTTCAAAAGGGTAGGCAATGATTACATCTGCACGATGATAGGGCCCATTGCGCGAGTCTGGAATGCTTGGGACGTCAATCGGATCGAGCGTTCTAATATCAACGACTCGAGCAGCGCAACGAGCTCGCACCTCTGCCGTTTCACCCGGTAACTCTGTGAAGGTTCCTGTTGATTGATCAGCCGCAATTTTATTCGCAAGTGACTCGATAGAGCCGTTGGTTTCCAACCGGTAGGTTACTAATATCGAATTGTCTTGCATATTAGTGTCCAGACACTTTGAAACTGCAAATCAATCAACTGTCCTAACAAAGCTTGAACTTGAACGATTCAAGTGATTATTCATGGCCAGTGATGCACCATCAGCATCGTGATCTTTCAGGTAGCCAAGAATTAAAGCGTGCTCCTTCAGGGTGGTTTCTTCTCGCCCAGACCATAGAAGCAGTGATGAGTGGTACTCGAACAGCCACGTCAACATCATTTCGGTAATTGACTGTATTAGTGGATTGCCTGATATTTTTGAAAGGCGCGTGTGAAAGGCAATGTCTGCCTGCATGAAGGCGTTTGTATCACCTAACTGCAGACGTTGGTTTTCGATAAGTGTTTCCAGTTCGGCGACATCTTCAGCAGTGCACTTCGGTGCGGCTATTTTTATGGTGCCGATTTCAAGAATTTGGCGTATCTGTTTTAAATGATCAATATTAGAAGGCTCGCTTGAAAGCAGTAGTTTCGCAATATCATCAAGCTGGTTGAACGCAACACCTGCGTTCAGTGCATTCACCCGGCTTCGTTCGCCATGATTGATTGTAATCAGGCCTTTTGCCTGCATGGCTTGTAAGGCTTCTCGTACGGCAGGTCTTCCTACGCCGAATTTCTGCATCAATTCGCGTTCAGATGGTACAAGATCGCCGGGCGACAACTCTCCAGAGGCAACCATTTCGCGCAGCTTCCGAAACACTTGATCGGACAATTTCTGCGGAACGATTTTCGTAGTGGTGCGGAGAGATTCTGACACTTTGTTAGCTGAGTCTGGTGAGTAGAGCTAAGTAATTCGTTCTATGCTAGCAGCAATTTCGTCTGCATCGAAAACGCGCTTCCAGTCATCCTTCATGAGTGTGGGTTTGCCAAACTCAATGGCCTTATTGCACGCATCTGAGAACACACCGTCAACCTGACCAAATATGACAGCACCCAGTATATTCATGTGCCCAAGTAGAAAATCTCTCGCCGCTTCTTTGGGTACGCCTCGGTCTACAACTTCATCCATAGCTTCGCGCATTATGTCTAGCAGCGAGGCACAAACAGTTTCTGACAAGCCCGGCTCTAATAATGCCATTTGTTCTACAGAGACGCGATGGGATCTAGCCACCGGAGCAAATATTGTTTTTCCTACTTTTTCACCTAGTGCATAGTCTTCCTCAGGGCCTTGCATCAACGCATTTACGATGCCTTGAGTAGCCGATATTCCACCAAAATAATCTTTTCTCTCTTCTGTTGTGTTCTCATTATTAAAGATGGGCGGGTGGCATGGGTGGCTGACGAAGTAGGTGACGTCAGCTCGTTCTGGAAGATGCCCAGCGAATGGTGCTGCTGCGTCAAGGCACATTACGATCGCGCCTGAGGGCACCATATCTATGATTGACGCGGCAACGGCCCGAATGGCCGTATCGGGTACCGCGAGCACTACAACTCTGGCGCCACTAAGGGCATCGGCCGGTTCAACGCAGTCATAGCCCAACTCTTTTTTGAGTAGTTCCTGACCAGATTGGGACACCTCAACATGTGCGGTATCGAATTCTGAAGTAGAGAGATTGCGAGACAGGCGCATTCCCATTTTTCCGCCTGCGCCAAATAGTGCTAATTTTGTCATTTCGGCAGATCCAAGGTAGGGGTTGTAAACGCACAAATAACTTGTATGATGAGTATATCAGTATACATGTTGCTGTTGGAAAATGGGGCGTTTTCCGCTCAGAAACTCAGCTTGGAGCCTGATTTTCACTGTTAAATGGGTTTACTCAGAGGAGTTGAAGAACAATCTTCCGAGTCAGCGGGATCGATTACATGCTGGCGGATACACAGTGCGATTCGATATCATCCTTTGCTGAGCAAAAGATTAGTTCAGCCACTATGACATTATCAAACCTCCATCCACATTGATGGTTTGACCCGTAATATAGTCCGCATCCTCACTTGCCAAAAAGGCCACTAAGCCCGCTACATCCTTGCCTTCGCCAGCCCGCTTCATGGGAATATTATTTTCAACCCACGATTTCATCAGTTCACCCGGACCATAGTTACCGAGCATCTCACCCCAAACGCGATCATTGTAATCCCACATATCAGTGGTGATAATTCCAGGGCAAATTGCATTCACTGTGATCGATTCTAATGCCAGCTCCTTTGCAAGGCTTTGTGTCATGCCCATGACGCCAAATTTCGATGCAGCGTAGTGGGGCGTATATATAAAGCCGTCACGCGCTTGCCCGGATGCCGTGTTGATCAGCTTTCCACCGGTCCCAGCTTTTCGCATATAGCGAATTGCTTCCTGACAACAGAGAAAAACACCCTTGGTGTTAATTTCCATTGTGTCATCCCATTCCTTTTCTGTTAAATCTTCGACTCTTGCAATTGTTATGATTCCAGCATTTTGTACAGAAACATCGATGCTTCCAAAGTCATTGTTCACGGTGTTATAGAGATTCTTTACATCCGCTAGATCGGATACATCACATACAACACTTAGAATATTTGCATCATTTATTTTTTTTAGTTCCAGTGCAGCTTCGTGTACATGTTCCTCAATAGATGCGATAGCGACATTTGCCCCTTCCTGAGCAAAACGCTCTGCCATTGCATAGCCAATACCTCTATTACCTCCAGTAATGACAACAGTTTTATCTTTGAACCGCATGAGCCTTTATCTCCGTATGATTATTATTGTTTCTAAAGTATTCCGGATCGCCGACCGAAATTGAAACTACCAGCAACAAAAACCGCCATCGACCAACAAGTCCACACCTGTACAGTAAGAGGAAGCATCACTAGCCAGAAAGATCGCAGGACCCACCATTTCTTCTACTGATGCCATACGCCCCATAGGTGTTTGCTCTTCAAACTCTTTAGTTTGATGGACCATTTCAGGCCGAGTGTTCATCGGGGTTGCTGTGTAGCCCGGGCTTATCGAGTTAACACGAACTCCACGACTGACCCATTCCATTGCCATACTTTTACCCATATGGATAACTCCTGCTTTCGAAGCGTTGTAGTGGCATTGTTGTAATCCGCGGTTCGATATGATTCCTGACATAGAGGCGATGTTCACTATGGATCCTTTACCATGACGCAACATGGCCTTGGCCTCGGCCTGGCAGGATAAAAAAATACCTTTTAAATTTACGTCCATTAATGTTTGATATTGATCTTCTTCCATTTCTTCGGCAGGATTAGCGTTGGCGATTCCGGCGGCATTAACGGCTATTCCTAGTGCACCAAGTGTGTTTTCAGTTTGTACAATCGCGTCTTCCAAAGACGCCCGACTGGTCACGTCAGCTTTTAACGAAAGACCAATTCCTCCAACACTCTCAATCAGCTCCATCGTGTCGGCCAGACCGCCATCCTCTCGTCGATCGAGGCAGGCTACCTTGGCTCCGCATTGAGCCAATCCGCGGGCAATACACTGGCCGATACCACTTCCAGCGCCAGTTACCAGGGCGGTCGAACCGGCTAAATCGAAAAGCGCTGGTGCGTTAAACGAGGAATCAGGCATCGTATTTTCTCTAGTTTGGTTTTTCGATAATAATTGAGTCAGAGTTTATTTTAATTTGAGAAGAACAAAACTAACTAGTGGCTAACTCCATAACGGAGACATCATTTGCCGCATCACGTTCGAGCACTCCAGTCATGCGTCCTTGAGCCATAACCATCACTCGATTGGAAATACCTAGAATTTCTTCAAGATCGGAGCTTACTACGATCACAGTTATCCCTTTTTCGGCCAACTCAACAATGCTTTCGTAAATAGATGATCGGGCGCCTACATCAATGCCACGAGTCGGTTCATCTAGAATTACCACTTTGGGGTCCTTGGCCAGCCATTTCGCTAGAATGACTTTCTGCTGATTTCCACCGGACATCTCATCAGCTAATTGATGTACTTGTCCTTTGACGCCAAAGCGGTTGATAGTAGTCTGCGCAAAATTTCTAATGGCCCCTGTAGACAAAAATCCTTTGCTTGAAATTTTCGGTAAATTGGCATACCCAACGTTGTTGGCAATAGAGTGGTCGAGAATTAGCCCCTGAAGCTTTCTATCTTCGGGCACCATCACAACACCATTTTTAATCGACTCTTGTGGAGATGTTGGATTCGTGTCTTGACCGTAAAGTTTAATCTGTCCAGATTTGATGGGATCAGCACCAGTAATAGCCCGGACAAGTTCAGTTCTGCCGGCGCCGATAAGACCGGCGATACCGAAAATTTCACCCTTTTTTACTTCGAAACTAATGTCGGTAAACCTTCCGTCAGCGGAGGTTAGATTTACTACTTCGAAACTTGTTTCCTCCGCTGGCTTTGGCATGGCCGGAAACATTCGATCAAGACTCCTTCCAACCATACTCTCAACAATCGTTCTTACAGGTACGTCGCCAGTATCAAACTCTTGAACCTTGTCTCCGTCGCGCATTACTACGATTCGATCTGAAATTTTACGAATTTCTTCAAGCCGATGGGATATATAGATAAGACCA
Source organism: Gammaproteobacteria bacterium (assembly GCA_019634245.1). The sequence goes on along the minus strand of JAHQVR010000080.1, from coordinate 8,014 downwards.
ACACCTTCGGCTTTCAGAGTCTCAATCTGTTGAAATAATAGTTCGGTCTCCGAACCACCTAAGGCGGCGGTTGGTTCATCGAGTATCAGTAGTTTTGCGTCTAGAGCCAGTGCTTTGGCAATCTCAATAAGTTGCTGATTCGCGGTGGAAAGCCCTCGTACCAGTCGCGATGGTGCAATATCCAAACCCAGTCGCTCAAGCTGAGCATGGGCGTGTTTCTCCATAAACGCTCGGTCGATTCGACCCAATCGTTTTGGCCAACGACCAACAAATACATTTTCCGCGATTGACAAGTGCTCGAGTAATCGTAGCTCCTGATGAATAAGACCGATGCCAGCGTCAATAGCAGCTCGTGGATTAGCAGGTGAGTAGGGTTGACCCATCCAGGTCATTTGACCCGAACTGGGTGAAATAGCGCCGGCAATCACATTGGATACTGTTGATTTGCCGGCACCGTTTTCACCAAGCAACGCTACTACTTCTCCGGCGAAGATATCAAGATCGATTCCATGAAGGACTTCTGTAGGACCGAAACTCTTGCGGATCTGCCTGAGTGAAAGTATGGGCTGCTTGTCAGTTAACACAGAACGAGCGCTCGATTACCCTAGGGGTGATCGTCGATAAACTTCTGCACGTTTTCCATGGTGGTCAATTCCGCGTCGATAATTTGCTCCTTAGGAATTGTTTCCCCAGCAGCTACTTTTATGGCTGAATCTACGGCTAAGCGGCCCATGGTTCGAGTACTTTGTGTGGCAGTGACATCGAATACACCCTCTTTCAGAGCCAACAATGCACCAACGTCTCCATCATATCCACCTACGTAAATACGCTGAGGTAACCCAGACGCAGCGGCGGCCTTTGCGGCACCCATAGCTAATCCATCTGCCTGACCAAAAATGATGTTCACATTTGGGTTTGCCTGTAGCAAATTTTGACTCAGAGCAAAACCTTCATCCTGTGACCAGCGTTCGCTCCACTGTTGCCCGACCAACTTGACCCCTGGATTCTCTTCCAGCGCTTGCTTACAGCCTTTGGCTCGATTTACTTCAGGAGTTACCCCCTTCTGGCCGTGTATCATTAGCATTTCACCTTCACCACCGGCAAGGTTAATAAGATGACTACATACTTCATAGGCAGACTTGACGCCTTCACCGGCGATAAAAGTATCTCCTGGTTCGTCATCAGCATTTCTGTCCACGTTTATCACAGGAATGCCTGCTGCGCGCGCTAGCCTTGTTGGTACCGTGGCAGCAGCTGCACCCGCAGGGATATAGATGAACGCGTCGATGTTCTGTGTTAACAAATCCTGCACTTGAGAAACTTGCGTTGCACTGTCGTTGTTGGCATTAACGGTTATAACTTCTATGCCGAGTTTTGCACTGTACTCCTCAACTGATTCCTGAATTTGGATAAAGTAGTCTGCCGATAAATTTGGAACTGCAAGCCCAATTTTTTTCACCTCCGCAGCACTACTACCAAAGGACGCAGCCAATAGCGCTCCAGCTACTAATACATTTCTAATTTTCATATATGTACTCTCCTGTAAATAATAGTCATCCCACCTCTCGTCATCTTATCTACGTGACTCAATTCAATGGGTCGTCTTACTTTCGGCACGGTGTACCGAATTTCTGCTTCTTACAACACCTAATATCACTTCGTTGCCTATCGATCTCATTTCTTCTTGAATGCTTCTGCTGCAACGGCTAGCGCTATCACAACGCCAATAACAACTTGTTGAGTAAATGGCGAGACACCCAGTAGGTTTAGTCCGTTTCGCAACACTCCTATAATTAGCACACCTATCGCTGTTCCAGTTAGACCGCCCGTGCCTCCGGAGAGACTGGTTCCGCCAATAACCACGGCTGCAATGGCATCCAGTTCATAGGTAAAACCTGCGCTTGGCTGGACAGAATCAAGGCGAGCGCCGAGCATGATTCCAGCTAATCCTGCAAGCACCCCGGACACAACATACACGCCGACGGTATGCAGCTTGACATTAATACCAGCCAGTCGCGCAACTTCCTCATTTCCACCAATGGCGTACAAACTACGACCTCCGGAGGTAAAGCGGAGATAAATCCAACAAACAATGAATACCACGAACATTACCGCCACCGTGGTAGTGATGTAACCACCGTGACGAATTAAAGCCATGAGGTTAAACCAAACAGGAAAACTAATGATTTGGTGCCCATCAGTCACCATATTGGCAAAGCCGCGCGCCGCAGACATCATGGCAAGAGTGGCAATAAAGGCAGGTACACGGAAAAAGGCAATCAATGTTCCTGAAATACCACCTGCAATACCCGCAACAGTTAAGCCTAATAGAATTGCTAACCACATAGGAAAGCCGGCTTCTTTAGCCAGATGACCCATCACCATGATGCAAAGCGCTAAGATCGATCCAACGGCAAGATCGATTCCGCCGATAAGAATGACGAATGTCATTCCGATAGCAAGAATTCCCAGTACGGTTATCTGATCGAGTATGTTAAGAAAATTTCGAACGGTAAAAAAAGTGTCAGTGGCAAAGCTTAGATAAACAACAAGCAGCACAAGTCCAATGAGTGGACCGGTCGTACCTGACAAGACTCTTCCAAGGCTGCTAAGCAACCCGTTGCGAGTGGTGTTCGTATCAGACGTCATTTTTATTCAGAAGCCACGTATTTAATCGCAGCTAATTCTATTCGTAGCAATCGATCGAATTTTCAAAGGTTTGGATTTCATAATTTCACTGAGTGAATAAATATGCTTGCATCAATTAAATTACAGTCAAGTATGCATGTCAACGCATTTTTTGAGTTCAAGCCCTACTAAAGTGCGTAATAAAGGTATTGACAGATGGTATGTTGCATGAAATTATCTAGCTGTATATTTATTCATGTGAGTATCAACCGACTGTGGATATCGAAGCACTCCAAGCTAAAGCAGGTCAGATTCGCTTGTCAGATCTGGATGCAGTTTATAGAGCCGGTGCTGGGCACATAGGCGGGGAAATGTCCGCCATTGATATATTGACAACGCTTTACTTTCACACACTTAACGTTGAGCCCGAAAATCCCGATTCGCCCACGAGAGATCGCTTCATTCTTAGCAAGGGGCATACTGCTTGTGCGCTGTATGCCACCTTGGCCCATCGAGGATTCATTGAGCTTTCGGAACTGGATACGTTTTTAAAACCTCATTCGCGATTGAATGGCCATCCAAACCGAAATAAAGTACCAGGTGTGGAAACTAACACTGGTGCTTTGGGGCATGGTCTTCCTATAGGTGTTGGAATGGCGAAAGCGGCAACTCTATCAGGCGAGGACTGGCGTGTTTTCGTTTTGTGCGGGGACGGAGAGTTGCAAGAGGGTAGTAACTGGGAAGCGGCCATGGCGGCTTCTCATTTCAACCTAAACAATCTTACGCTCATCGTTGATCACAATCGATTGCAACAGGGTGCACGGTTGGAAGATACGAACGACCTAACTCCCATCGCCGAGAAATTTTCAGCCTTTGGTTGGGCCACTAATGTGGTTGACGGCCACAATATTTCTGAGCTGTGTACTGCGTTTGATACTAAATCCATGCATGCCCGTAAGCCTACCTGTGTCATCGCCAATACCATCAAAGGACAAGGCATCTCATTCATGCAAGACAAGGTCGAGTGGCATCATAAGGTGCCAAACAAAGCACAATACTTACAGGCAAGAGCCGAACTCAGTGTGGCTAATCTTAAATGAGCACTGCTGCGCTTCACGATTGCCGCGATGCTTTTGCTTCCACGTTGGAAAGTCTTGCCGAACAAAATGACAATATCGTTGCGGTGTGCAATGACTCTGTTGGTTCTAGCAAACTTGGAAAATTTAAAGACAGATGGCCCGAGCGATTAGTGAATGTCGGAATTGCTGAGCAAAATATGGTTGGAGTGGGAGCGGGCCTAGCCAATGGCGGTAAAATCCCGTTTGTGTGTGCAGCCTCTTGTTTCCTAACCGGTAGGGCACTTGAACAAATCAAAGCAGACGTTGCCTATTCGCATACCAATGTAAAACTTTGCGGAATCAGCTCAGGAATGGCTTACGGCGAACTTGGCCCTACTCATCACTCAATCGAAGATTTTGCTTGGATTAGGGCGTTGCCGGATATCACTATCATAGCGCCTGCCGATCCAATTGAGACCAAAGGTGCTATAGAGTTTGCAGCGAAGCACGACGGGCCGGTATTTTTGCGACTATCACGTGTAGGCGTACCTGAAATTTTTGATTCGGAACATCGTTTTCAGGTTGGTAAAGCCAACACGGTCCGACCCGGTAATGATCTTACGATAATCGCAAATGGAACTTTGACTCATCGCGCGCTTCAGGGCGCAGAACTCTTAGCTAACCAAGGGATCAATGCTAGGGTTTTGAACATGGCAACTCTTAGCCCTTTGGATACAAATGCCATTATTGATGCAGCAAATGAAACTGGTGCTATTTTAACTTGTGAAGAACATTCTGTTTATGGAGGACTTGGAAGCGCCATCGCAGAAGTCGTCGTTCAGAATTGTCCCATACCTATGAAGATTATGGGTATTCCAGGAGTTTTTGCTCCCACAGGGTCCGCTAATTTTCTATTAGATGAGTTCGGTATGTCGGCCCAAGGTATTTGCGAGGCGGCGAACTCTCTTATTGGAAACAAAGAGAACAAGCGCCTTGCTTGATGATGCTGTTCTGTGCATCGATCAGGGCACCACTAACTCAAAGGCGGTGTTGCTGAATCGACGAGGGCACATCATTGCTCGCAGCTCTTCTGCCCTCACCATATCTCACCCGCAGCCTGGCTGGGTTGAACAATCTGCAGACGATATCTGGTCAAGTGTTGTCGAGGCAATAAAGCTGTGTATAGAGCAGGTCCCGTCCACAAATATTACCGCTATTGGCTTATCCAATCAACGAGAATCAGTTGTTCGCTGGGATGCGAAATCGGGTAAACCCATAGGCCCCACAATTACTTGGCAGTGTCGCCGCACTGCAAATGAGACCGAAAAACTTAAGGCCGATGGCTGCGCCGATGAGGTGTTGACTAAAACCGGTTTGCCGCTAGACCCTTTGTTTCCAGCTACAAAAATTCGATGGTTGCTTGACCTAGAGGGCGGTAATAATAATTGTATTGGAACGGTTGACAGTTGGTTAATCTGGAAATTAACTGCAGGTAAGTGCTTTGCAACGGATCGTTCCAATGCCTCGCGTACACAACTGATGAACTTAAAAACGGGCGAGTGGGATACTGAACTATGTTCATTGTTTGGTGTGAACCCCGATGTGCTGGCAACAGTAACTGACTCGCAACATCAGTTCGGACACACAAAAAGTGTCCCCAATCTGCCGGACGGCGTGCCAGTTGCGTCAGCTATCGGTGACAGTCACGCGGCACTGTTTGGTCATGCCGCTTTTCTTCCCGGTGAAGCAAAAGCGACATTTGGCACAGGCTCATCGGTGATGATGATATCGCCTGAATTAGTCGTTCCTAGTGGTGGAATGACAACCACTATAGCGTGGTCAATTGACGGTAGGATAACTTATGCGTTGGAAGGAAACATACTCGTAAGTGCCTCATTGTTTCCTTGGGTAGCCAATTTACTTGGACTCGATGGAGATGTAGACAAGTTGATGGAGCTTGCAGCAACGGTTGAAACAGCGAATGGCGTTAGTTTGGTTCCCGCACTTGTCGGGCTCGGCGCGCCGCATTGGAATCCGCAGGCGCGTGGAATACTAACAGGCATAAGCTTTGCCAGTACTCCCGCACACGTGGCTCACGCTGCAGCTCTATCAATGTCACTGCAGGTGGTTGATGTGTTTCATGCCATGCACAAACAAGCGCCAGCCAATGGCGGACGAATCTTTGTCGATGGTGGTCCGACTAAGAATAAATTCCTCATGCAGCAGCTTGCAAACCTTTTGTCTCAACCCGTAACCGTGAGCGTTGAGTCTGAGCTTTCAGCGCTCGGAGCGGGAATGCTCGCTGGGCTGAGTACTGGATTTTGGACCAGCTTGGACGAAATTGAATCTTTGGATAGAGATCGTGTCACCATAGTGCCGACAATGGCCGAGCAAGACCGATCAACAATAATATCAATTTGGAACAATGCGATACTGAAATGCACACATGCCAATGGATAGAACTCCCTAAAGTGCGCGAACATAGCAATTTAAATTTGGGCGTTCAATGTCGCGACTAGACGAACTACGCTTCATGACGCGAGTTGCCCAACGCTATCACGTTGATGGTCAACGTCAATCTGCCATTGCAAAAGACTTAAGTATGAGCCAGGCAACGGTTTCGCGAATGTTAAAGCGCGCGCTGGAGGAGGGTATCGTACGTATTAGTTTGAATGTCCCCCAAGGTACCTATCCTGATCTTGAGGCTGGCTTGCGTAGCAAGTACGAAATAGCTGAGGCCATAGTGGTTGATTGCTCTGAGGATAGGGAAGCGGCGGTCATGTCGCGAATAGGCGAAGCCGCCGCACATTTTCTTGAAACAACGATTCAAAACAATGAGGTTATAGGTATCTCATCATGGAGCCAGACCATCGTTAAAATGATCGATAATGTTCACCCTATGACGCAAGGGAAAGCCAAATCTGTGGTCCAAACACTGGGTGGTATCGGTAACCCGAATATTCAAAAACACGCCACACAGGTGACCACCCGTTTGGCGCAACTCACAGGAGCTGAATCGATCATTTTACAGGCGCCCGCTGTGGCAGCATCGCGCGAAGCCAAAATCATTTTACTCGGCGAAAAATTTGTCAGGGAAGCCACCGAGCAGTTTGAGAATATCACGCTTGCTTTCATTGGAGTTGGTGCTGTTGAGCCGTCAGATATGCTAGCGCAAAGTGGGAACATATTCTCTGAGCCGGAGTTAAAGCAGCTTGCCGATCGCGGTGCCGTAGCCGAGTTGAGTCAAAGATACATAAATTCCGAAGGAGGGCAGGTATTAACACCACTGAACGAGCGTGTTATCGGAATGACTCTTACTCAGTTGAATGACGTGCCTCGCGTTGTTGCATTGGCAGGCGGAAAATCGAAAACTCAGGCGATTGATGCTACGTTGAAATCCGGTGTTATTAATATTTTAATCACCGATAGGTTTACTGCAGAGCGGTTGAGCTAACAAGAGAATGCAAGGACACATCATGACTGATTTTGTTCTTACCTCTGATCATGACACTTGGGCAGAAATCACAGTTAATCGACTCGATCGCCTTCGTTTTCCGGGGAGAGATAATCCTCGGCCACATAACAGTTGGCACGGTTTTGTTTCGGGAATATTTTGATTGTTATCGAGTGCATGAGTTGGCACGAAACTATTCCGGCTGGTTTCGTGCAGAAAATCAATCCATCCCGTCGGGCTACCCAAGGGCGCTCGGGCAATATTCCAGTTGTCTTTTCGGACAGGCGCAAACACCGCTTAAAACCGAATTTGGTAAATCCTATTCCGAATGTTTCGAACCAGTCTAAATCCAGCAAGTAAATGGGTGTTTGGAGGGTCGGGTATTTGAATCGATGTAGCAATAGCAATCGATTCAGGCGATATGGCAGGTCCGTGTATAAGGGTGATTTCTACCGAGAAACTAATCCTGGAAGTGGGGAAATGCCTATATACAAGCGTTTTGGTGCAATATGTTCAATTTAACATAATATATATTATGCGCAATCATAGTTATAGTGGTAGCCAGGTCCGCCAGCTAGAGCTGTGAGTGTTAGTAGCTAGCTTCAAGCCTATTGATTATTCATTCGCTGCTTTCCCAATCGACCCGAATAGGCGTGTATCGGTATTTGAAGGTTCGCCGGCAATCGCTTCGTTAACAATACGCATGGGTTGAGAAGCCATTGGAATTCTGTGTTGATTAAACCCTTTTACTATCCTTTCAAGTACCGCCGAGCGTATCGTGGTGCGTTGTTTCACATCCTCCAGTAGATATCTAGCTTCATAGAGCACACCCGACATTTGATGCCCAAGATCGTCATCCCACATTGATCGTATT
>JAHQVR010000079.1 GCA_019634245.1 Gammaproteobacteria bacterium | reverse complement strand
GGCAGGTGGTCGTACCAGACTGGGTCATGCAAACACAAAGATTTATACCGGTTGCGCCAACTATCGCCAGCCCTTGCGTTTTTTTCAATGATGATTGTGGGTACACCCAGGCGTTTTAGCCGAGCACCTAAGCCAATACCGCCTTGACCACCCCCGATGATGACGCAATAGGGTTGTGTGGCGTAACCCAGCGAAGCCTCTTCATCAGATTTATTCTCTAACCACGTTTTTCTGGATTTGTCAGCGCCATGTGCAACACCCAATTCGCGTGTGCGACCGGCTTTCTCTTCGTGCCCTTTGAGCGATTTCATGGTGGTGAGCAATGTCCAGCACCCTTTGTCATTGAGGCGCACGTGACCTTCGCCATTTGCTGCAGCGGTTTCAAACGTAATCCAGCCTTCGGTAATACCGTCTGCTTCGGTGGCGTCGCCAACGAGTTGCCAGTTGGTGGGTTTTACATTGGCAAGTGTTGCATCGAGCATGGCGATTATATCGTCGGTGCCTTCCATGGTTTTAAGGTTCCAGGTGAATGACACAAAGTCGCGCCAGAAGCCTTCGGAATCGAAGAGCGCGGCTGCGGCTTTTGAATCGCCTGCTTGAAGTGCCTTTGAGAAATCTGCGAGCCAGCTGTTCAAACGTTGAGTTGCTGGATTTACTTCTTCTGCTGCGTTGGTCGCCATATTTTATCCTCCAAGAGATGCGATATTGTTCTGTTTGTTTTTGACTGCCCTGTTCTTGTGTTTATCTGCACTATATGTGTGCAGACCGACTTCTGCTGATAGTACCCAAATCAATTGTATTCGCCAATTTCTCGTAACCAAGCGAACCCTTGGTATGGGTCAAAATGTCTTGCTGGTTCGTGGCTCAGCTGGATCTGTGAAAATGTAGTGGGGAATCTTAAGCAGTGAACAATCCCAGACTCTGGCCCAACGTGTCGAACATTTTCAGTAGCGCTAGATCGTCTTAAGGGTAATCACCATGGGTCAAGCCCCAGGCAAAGGATAATGGCTGTTCACAAAACCAAATTGCAACTTCAGATTTTGTCTAGCACGCATACCGAGCGTACCCCCCGGCCAAAGTCATAATGCGTTTGTTGGTGCGGAAATGTCCGATTTATTAAATGGTGTGCGAACGTTAATAGCAAACTCATAGCAGCAATCGCCGACCAATTCCTGATCTACCACAAAATGACTCAATCAATCGGTATATAACGCGCTGCAAATGGGCGTGGTAGCGCACTGATTGAGGTCAAAGACGGTGGCTTTTAGGCTGCGACACAACCATCCGATCGTTTGTAAATTAATTGCTATTTTGAATGAGAACAGATCTGTTCTAGTGTGATTAGGCTGATTTATAAGGTGTTTGTGTTTGTTGACCAATGGCTACATATCCGATGCAAATTGAACAGCGCAAGCAGCATCTAAATTGATGTTTAATCGAAAAGGACAGTGTTAGTGCGGGGGTGTCAAAGAGTGTTCGTTGTACACCCGTATGAATATGATTCATTACGTTCACTCATGTTTATCAGAGTCGTTTTGACGCATTTGTATTAAATGGCAATGACCAAGGCTACGTGAAACGTAACTTAGCGCTTGGCTAACTGAATTTTAAACAGACGATCTTAAGAGAAATAGACGGATAGGGTATCTGACAGATGAGCGATGAAGCGTTACCAAAACCAATAGAGATGGAAGAGATCACCGACGCCATAATGGCACGCAAACGATCCATGGGGCTTACCTGGGCCAAGATGGCTGAATCGATTGGTATGTCTGAAGTTTTCACAGTCTCTGCATGCATGGGCATGAATTCACTACCAAAGGAGAAAGCAGTAAAACTGGCGGATGCGTTACAACTACCGACTGACATCGCTGATGTTATGGCTGAGTGCCCGAACAAAGTCTTTTCGCAGACCGTCCCTACCGATCCCTGTATTTATCGTTTCTATGAAATTGTGGGTGTATACGGTGAAACACTTAAAGAGCTGATTCATGAAAAAGCCGGTGACGGGATCATGAGCGCGATCGACTTTGAGATGAGTGTTGAAAAGGTGCCTAATCCCAAAGGGGACAGGATTGAAGTCAATATGAGCGGCAAGTTCTTATCCTACAACCAGTGGTAGCGTTATTGGTTAGTACGATGGAATGAGAACAAGCACGTGACGTTTTTGCAAGTCAAAGAGCCCGTTCAGCTGAACACGGTAATTATTGATCCGAAAGAAGATCGTCGAGAAATGTTTAGCTTGATGCTCGGGGATCGGGATATACATCTGGCCGATAGTTTTCAGTCGGTGAAGGAAGCCATTGCGGCTGATCCTCGCTGTGAATTGATAATGCTCTGCGCTGATGCAGTCACTGCGGACACCATTAGCGATCTAAACAGATTGCGTAGTTCGGAATGGGGAATTCTAGTTCTTTTAGACACACCAGCGCCTGCTGATATTGAAGCACTGGTGGCGGCCGGGGCTGATCATGTATTGCCTTTACGTCCGCAATCGGATCGTTTTTCCGTGGCGACCTCTGCAGCGCTTGCCCAGGCTCGTCGTCGCAGCGCACTGGAGAATGAATGCCATGCAGCTCGAGAAGCACTAGAGGACGCTAAGAAAGTGTATCGGGCAAAAATGATTTTAATGTCTCGCCATTCGATTGGCGAAGAAGAAGCACATAAAAGAGTTCAATTGATGTCGATGAAACGCAACATGGCATTGCCTGCAATGGCGCGTCAGATTATCGATGCAGAAGATTTACTGTGTTGAGCACTTAGTGCAAACACCATTGGTTCTGGCACTAACGGCGGTGCACTCAGAATCAACCGAGAACCCAGCAATCGCTAAAGGTGGCGATGCGGGTAATGGCTAAAGGTGGCCTGGCCTTCAAAAGAAGGAGATAGCTCAATGGGAGCTTTGAGTAATTTGTACGATCCGGATGAAATACTCTGGACAGGTTGTCCTTGTGGATTACACGCAACGATGTTTGAACATCAGGCCGCTATGGGAGATGGGTCCGCAAAAGGGCGTTTTTATGCAGCAGAAACGACAGAGAGCGATTACATCGCTTCGGAAGCCACACAATATAGCGAGTTGAGTGATCTGGAGCAGCCATCGAAGAATAGTGATGCGTTGTCTTGGTCCAATCAGGAAGATGTTTTAGCCAATTTAGCTCAATCGGCAATCATGAAAGGGCTTTTTGGCACAGACATGAATCGCCGAAACTTTTTACGTGCTGTTGGCAGCACAACCGCTGCTGCGGCTATTTCAAGCTTTTTGCCTGTGGACAAAGTGCTTGCAAATATCGTGGAAGCCAAAGGGCCATTGGAGAAAAAATCTCTTAACGTAGGTTTTGTACCTATCACCTGTGCCACACCTATCATCATGGCGGCCCCTTTGGGCTTCTATGAGCGTTATGGGCTTGACGTGTCAGTGATTAAAACCGCTGGATGGGCAGTGTCTCGCGACAAATCACTTTCTGGTGAATACGACGCCGCGCACATGCTAACTCCAATGCCATTGGCGATTTCGGTAGGGTCCGGGTCGGCGGCGACACCTTGGACAATGCCGGCAGTAGAAAACATCAACGGCCAGGCGATTACGCTAGCGATGAAGCACAAGGACAAAATGGATCCGACCAAGTGGAAGGGGTTCACTTTTGGAGTGCCGTTTGAATATTCGATGCATAATTTCTTGCTGCGCTACTACGTTGCTGAAGCTGGGTTAGATCCTGATCAAGATATTCAGATTAGAGTAGTCCCACCGCCCGAGATGGTGGCAAATCTGTCGGCTGGAAATCTTGATGGTTATTTATCGCCAGACCCGTTTAACCAACGAGCGGTGTACGACGGTGTTGGGTTCATTTATAAACTGACCAAGGAGATTTGGCCAGGGCATCCGTGTTGCGCTTTTGCAGCATCACAGAAGTTTATTGATGAGACACCCAATACGTTTTTGGCACTGTTTAAATCGATCTTAGACGCCACCTCCTATTCGTCTAATCCGGCTAACAGAGAAGAGATATCGACCGCTATATCGCCGAAGAATTATCTCAATCAACCGGAAACAGTGGTTAAACAGGTGTTGACAGGCCGCTTTGCGGATGGACTAGGCAATGTTCGCAATGAACCGGACAGGATTGATTTTGATCCATTCCCTTATCACTCGTTTGCCGTTTGGATACTGAGTCAGATGAAGCGATGGGGGTATATCGAAGGTGATGTGTCCTATAAGGCGATTGCGGAGCAGGTCTATTTAGCCACCGATGCACAAGCGGTAATGGCTGATATGGGGTTAGAAGCTCCGTCTGAAACTTACCAGAGCTACGAAATCATGGGTAAGACCTTTGATCCTTCTGCTCCGGAAGCTTACGTCGATAGCTTCGCTATAAAACGCTGAGGTGAATAAAGTGGCTCAGTCAGATCGTATTCGCTCAACTATTTTGTCCGTGTTGATTTTTGCAGTTTTTGTAACTGCCTGGCACTTATATGTGTCCTCCCAAAACGGACCTGCGGTTGAGATGGCTCCAGAACTGGCTGAGCTACTGGGTCCTCAGGCTAAAGGGCAGAGTGCACTTCCGACACCTGGTGATGTGGGCAGTGAAATATGGGGACACATTACTGATCCTTTCTACGATGCTGGACCCAACGACAAGGGAATCGGAATTCAGCTCGCATACTCTATTGCTCGCGTACTTAGCGGATTTGGATTGGCTGCGTTGATCGCTATTCCATTGGGTTTTTTGATTGGTATGTCGGGAATTGCGCAACGGGCACTCGATCCATTTATCCAATTAATGAAACCAGTATCGCCGTTGGCATGGATGCCGTTGGCACTGTATACGATCAAAGACAGTGAGACTTCATCGATCTTCGTGATATTTATCTGCTCTATTTGGCCTATGTTGATCAATACGACGTTTGGTGTGGCATCTGTCCGAAAAGAATGGTTGAACGTGGCTCGAACCTTAGAAGTTAAGCCACTAAGAACTGCTTTCCGAGTAATTTTGCCGGCAGCGGCTCCCACAATATTAACTGGCATGCGTATCTCCATAGGCATCGCCTGGTTGGTTATTGTTGCGGCTGAGATGCTCGTGGGGGGAACAGGCATTGGATATTTTGTCTGGAATGAATGGAACAATTTGTCGATCACAGGTGTGATCTCTGCGATTTTCTTTATTGGCGTTGTTGGCATGGCGCTGGATGCTGCTCTTGGTTATGCAGCGCGATTCGTTGCATACGCTGAATAGGACTATATGAAACTCATTCAAGTAGATACGCTGGAGAAGCGATTTAAAACACCCGAAGGAAAGGGTGATACTCAGGTATTTGGTGATGTGTGGTTCCACGTTGACGAGGGTGAATTTGTCTGTCTGATAGGGCATTCCGGTTGTGGTAAGACAACCCTATTAAACATATTAGCTGGCTTGGACCAACCCTCCAACGGAACAGTAGTTGTTGACGGTCAACATATCAAAGGCACAAGTCTGGATCGTGCCGTGATTTTTCAAGGCCATGCATTAATGCCTTGGATGACCGTTCAGTCAAATATAAATTTCGCTGTTGCGTCTCGTTGGCCAAAGAAATCAAAAGCAGAGCTGGATGCACATAGCAAGATATTCATCGATATGGTTCATCTGACCGGAGCTGAAAACAAAAAACCAGCACAATTATCAGGAGGAATGCGCCAACGAGTAGGAATAGCACGTGCATTGGCCATTGAACCGAGAATCTTACTTATGGATGAGCCATTTTCGGCACTCGATGCGTTAACACGAGGATCGCTTCAGGATGAGTTGGTAGAAATATGTCGTGCCAGAGGTCAAACGAGTTTTATGATCACGCACGATATTGATGAGGCTATCTTATTAGCAGATCGTATTCTGTTGATGACGAACGGCCCAGAAGCGCGAATCTGTGAGGTTGTAGAAAATACGTTGCCGAAGGGTCGTAAACGTTCGGATATGCATACGCACCCTAACTATTACCCAATGCGTAACCACTTGATTGAATTTTTGGTTAATAGATCAAAAGCGTTTAGGGAAGAGCTTGCTAGTAGCGACTACGACCCAAAGGATCCACCGCTTGTACGACCTGAATCAGTAACTTCCACCACTACAAAAATAGCGATCTAGGGCCATGTCGATTCACACCATGCAACACGTCCTAGGTTTGAACAGGCCTTCCGAAGTAATAGTTCGGCTTGTTCAATCAATACAGATCACCAAACAGTCTCTTTTTCTACACACACTAAGGAACGTCCTATGAAATTAAGCTCTAAGTTGATTCTAGCATCTACATTAAGCACGCTTACTGGATCCGCGTTGGCGCATCATCCTTTGGCCGGTGCGGCTATGGAGACGTTTACGCACGGGGTGCTCTCGGGTGTCGGTCATCCGCTACTTGGATTTGATCATTTGGCCTTTGTGGTACTCGTTGGTATCGCGGCGGCTTATTGCGGAAAATTATTTTCTGCTCCCATTGGATACATAGGAGGGATGCTCTTAGGATGTTTACTGATGATGGCCGGCGTAACGCTTCCCCTAGCAGAAGTAGTCATCGGTGCATCGTTGTTGATCATGGGTTTTATAGTGATGTCCGGACGAGAAATGTCCTCAAATATGATCTTGTTGGCCTTTGGGGTCTTTGGCTTGTTCCACGGAAGCGCGTTTGGCGAAAGTATCGTCGGCCAAGAAGCCGGTTACGGAATTTCTGTCGCTGTCGGTTATCTACTAGGTTTGGGAGCTGCGCAATATCTGATTGCTATTGGAACTGCACTCGTGTTACGACGCGCAGTCTCCGTAATGAGTGCACAGGCTATTCAAACCCGACTTGCTGGCGCTGTGGTGACAGGGGTTGGCCTCTTCTTGACACTCGAAAACGCTGAAACAGCTGCGTTCGCAGCACTAGGGATAGGTTAATTCAAACTAACGCAAAGACGGTAACCAAGAATTGGTTACTGTCTTTGCCATGCACGTTAATAAAATGGAGTAATCATGGCTGACAATGCTGCAACCACACCGGTAACTTTACTTACTGGATACTTAGGTGCTGGTAAGACAACGCTACTTAATCGGATTTTGACTGAAAATCACGGTAAAAAATACGCGGTGGTAGTCAATGAATTCGGTGAAGAAGGTATTGATAATGATTTGGTGATCGGTGCTGATGAAGAAGTTTTTGAAATGAACAATGGCTGTATCTGCTGTACCGTCCGAGGCGATCTGATACGGATCATTTCGGGATTGTTGCAGCGTTCAGAGGAATTTGATGGAATTCTTATAGAAACCACAGGGTTGGCAGATCCCGGTCCGGTTATACAGACATTTTTTGTTGATGACGATCTGCGCGGTAAGGTTTCGTTGGATCAAGTGGTTACGTTGGTCGACTGCAAACACTTTCTGGAAAAAGTGGAAGATAGCCATGAGGCAGAAGAGCAGGTAGCTTTTGCGGATCTCATTATCCTCAATAAAACAGATTTGGTATCCGCTGCAGAATTAGACGCTGTAAAAACGAAAGTTACCGAACTGAACGCACAGGCCACTCTTATTCTCTCGGAGCGTTCTAATGTGCCTTTGACAAATATTCTCGATAGGGGTGCGTTTGATCTAGATCGAATTTTGGAGATAGAACCAGGACTTTTAGAAGAAGATCCTGAAGATCATGAGCACGATGAGACGGTAACGTCTTTCTCGTTTACTACAGATGCACCATTGAACGCTAAAACATTTTCTTCGTGGATGCGGGGAGTAGTCAAAGAGCACGGGACGAAAATCTTCCGATCGAAGGGAATTTTGAGTTTTGATAGCTCCGATAAACGTTACGTATTCCAAGGTGTGCACATGGTGATGGATAGTCAATGGGGACTGCCCTGGAAATCACAGGAAGAACGCAACAGCCGCCTTGTCTTCATAGGCCGTGGACTTAATCGAGCTGAACTTGAAGCCGGTTTTAATTCTTGTCGTTCAAAGGTTGCAGTATGAATATAGAAGCTCCGCCACTAGTTGATCAGGGTGTATTGCAGGTCGCCCCGGGTATATTAAGAAATGAAAAGCCCGTTGGAGCCAACGTAACTCAAGTATTTATTAGGGATGAGCATATTGTCGCTGGGCTGGGTGATGGGCGGTTAGTCCGCATCGATTCGGATGGAGTGCGCACACTAGTTCGTCATCAGGGTGCAGTGACCGGTGCTGCAAAACTCAGTAACGGTAGTGTGTTGAGCGCTGGACAAGACGGCAAATTGTTGCTGGTGTCTGAGGAAACCACCAGTGTACTGCTGAACTCTGAACAAACCTGGATCGATGCGTTAGCTGTATCCGAAGATGGCACATTAGTGGCCGCTGCCGTGGGAAAAGATGTGTCAGTTTTCTCTGGCACTGAATTGATCGCCAGTTTCACTGATCATCCTTCCACGGTGTCTGGGCTTGCGTTTTTCAAAGATAAAAGTCAGCTCGCTGTCAGCCATTACAATGGAGTTTCCTTATGGTCGCTTGCAGATATGGCTAAACCAGAGCGCTTGCACTGGGCAGGGTCAGTAGTATCGGTGAGTATTTCTCCGGATCAGCGTTATATCGCTAGTGCGACACAAGATCGTGAGCTGCATATTTGGGATCTGCGTTCAGTACGAGATTTTCGCTTGGGTGGATATCAACGTAAGGTGAAGAGTATCGGTTGGTCACCGGATAGTTTGGTTTGTTATACCTCCGGTGCAGATGTCGTGGTCGGTTGGAAAATGGATGATAACCCTGGTTCGTTCCCACCCATAGAAATTGGTTATGCCTACGCACATACCGTCAGTATTGTTCCGGAACTGTCAGATCAAACAAGGATAGTGGCTGGGTTTAGCGATGGAAGCATTCAAGTCGGTGAAATGCGTGGTGGAACTGCGAAAATCGCACGTCCTAATAGTGGAGCCGAGATCACTGCGATTGATGCCCCAATTGACAGTTCTGTGGTGGCTTATGGCACTGCGTGTGGTTTAATTGGAAATATAAAGTTGTCTGAATTGCACTAGCATAGAATTACAAACCCAACTCGGATAGCTCTGGATGCGAGCTTGGGCGTGGCCCCTGAGTCCAGTGAAACAATCTGTCAGATTCGTCAATAGCAAGATCGTTAATGCTGGCTAGACGCTTCATCATCAACCCTGATGTATTGAACTCCCAGTTCTCATTACCATAAGAGCGATACCATTGCTCTTCATGATCATGCCATTCATAGGCAAACCTGACCGCAATTCGGTTCCCTGCAGTGGCCCAAAGTTCTTTTATTAAGCGGTATTCGTTTTCTTTTTTCCATTTCCTTTCTAAAAAGGAAACAATCTCCTCTCTGCCTTTTAGAAATTCTGATCGATTACGCCACTCGCTATCCACAGAATAGGCCAAGGAAACTTTTTCTGGATTCCGAGAATTCCAACCGTCTTCGGCGAGTCGTACCTTCTGACGAGCGGAAATATCGTCAAAGGGCGGTAGCGGTGGTCTATTGTCAGTCATGCTTGGGAATTTAATATTTGATGTATGTATAAGACTCTACTGCAAGTCTTTCACTGTGTGTGGGTGTCTATGCGCATCGTTAGTACTGTTTTGACGTGCTACTGGATTAACTGTTGCTTGTCACGGTTTATAACACGAAAACTTGCCGCTGTATGGTTTATTAATGGGTTTGGCGTAACCTCTAACTCTACTAGTCTGCAGTTGTTGTGATACCAAACCTTCGGCCAGTTTTATCGCAGCACTGACACCATCAATCACCGGAACACCGAATTTCTGACTCACGGACTCAGCCATATCAGTCATTCCTGCACATCCTAGAACAATGGCTTCTGCACCATCTTTCACCAGTGCGATTTCAATTTCTCTATGAAGGACGTCAGTTGCCTCTTTAGTTTCGTTTTCTAGATCAAGGACGGCTATATCTGATGCACGCACCGAAACGCATCGTTCCTTCATGCCATAACGGGTTGTCAAATGCTGCAATGCGGGAACTGACCGGCTCAGGGTAGTAACAATGGAGAATGAATTTGCTAAAAGCACTGCATTGAGGCACGCAGCTTCGCATATGCCCACTACTGGTGCGTCAGCCAAACATCTCGCCGCATCCAATCCCGTATCATCGAAACACGCAATAACGTGAGCATCGCAGTCGTTATTTGCCGCTATTAGTTCCAGCATGCCGGGTATGGAGAACACTTCATCGTAGTAACCCTCGATGCTTACTGGTCCGTAGTCAGGCTGAGTAGCGATTATTTTTGTAGTAGATGCACGCACTTTGTTCGCTGCTACTAGTGCCTGTTGAGTCATGTTGGCAGTGGTGTTGGGATTAACCAAGTGGATTTTCAAAACAGCTTGTTCCTAATGAATATGATTGGATGTCAAATAAGAGAATAATTTAGTAAAAATGGTATCAGGAATTGGTTTAAATCAAAAAAAAGTTTTACTGAATAATCGGTATGCACACTTTCTATACGGGGTAAGGGTAATTGTTGCGGCGATGTCCAGTCGATTTCGTATCGCTCATAGAAAGTCACGTAATGCAGCCTGGTTAGCCAGCTCTGATGATCAAAAATGAAAAGTAGGTCTCTCGATCTTGAACTGGTATCTCTTTCGAAAGTGTATTCCGGCACCATTGCCGTCGATGCCATAAATTTAAAGGTACCAGCGGGTACCTATTGTTGTTTACTCGGCCCCTCCGGTTGTGGCAAATCGTCCACCCTACGAATGATTGCGGGTCATGAAACGGTTAGCGATGGGGTAATTCTTTTCGGCGATGAAGATATCAGTCAGCTGAGTCCAGCTCAACGAAACACGGCGATGATGTTTCAGAACTACGCCCTGTTTCCGCATTTGGACTGTACGGATAATGTCGCCTTTGCGTTGAAAATGCGAGGTGTGGACAAAAGCACACGTCGAAAACAAGCACTCGACATGCTGGAAATGGTGCGAATGTCGGATTACCGAAACCGACGGCCAGATCAGCTCTCCGGCGGGCAGCAGCAACGGGTTGCCTTGGCCAGAGCGCTTATCACTGAACCCAAACTGTTGCTGCTTGATGAACCTCTGTCGGCACTCGATCCTTTTCTACGTATTGAGATGCGTACAGAATTAAAGCGTTTACAAAGAGAGTTGGGATTTAGTTTTATCCACGTTACTCATAGCCAGGAGGAGTCGATGGCACTAGCCGACTTAATTGTGGTTATGAATGAAGGACGAATTGAACAATGTGGCACGCCGTTCCAAGTGTTCAATGAACCGGACAATGTTTTCGTTGCCAATTTTATTGGTGGTCACAATGTATTGGATGTTGAGGGTAGGGTGTTTTCACTTCGTTCGGACAAGATTTCTATCCAGAAGGAAGGAGACCAATGCACTGTGTCCCATGTCGAGTTTCTGGGTCAATCAGTATGTGTTGAGGTCGAGTCACCCTATGGGACGCTTAAAATTACTCAACCAGACTATGAGTTTTATGCCTCGCCCTCTGAACCTGGAGATGCGATCAATGTGGTGTGGAATCAAAGCGATCAACACTTCCTGAGTAAGGCGGGTTAGCGGAATATGACTACCCACCGTAATTTCTATTTCGGATTGAAAGCACCGAGCGTTCATCGGTAGCTCACTTTGAATACTAAGAGTAAGTACGAAATGTTGTTAAATATCACTAAAAAAGGGAAATAGTATGACTAAACCAGTAAATCAAAAAAGAAGACAGGTGCTAAAAGCCACCGCAGGGGTTGCGGCGGCAGGCGCTTTCGGTATGCGTGCACCTTATGTCATGTCGCAGGAGACAAAAACTCTTCGATATCTTGGGACAGCGGTAAATCAATCACCCGAGATCGCGGCAAAATGTAAGGAGGATCTAGGCATTACCCTAGAGTACATTCCTGTGACTACCGATGAAGTAACAAAGCGTATTATTACGCAACCAAACAGCTTTGATTTGGTGGATACAGAATATTTCAGTTTAAAGAAACTTGTGCCATCAGGAAATCTATTGGGAATGGATGCCAATCGAATTACATTGTTCGATCAGATTACACCTGCGTTCACAAAGGGTGAAATTGGTGGAATGAAAATTGGGGATCAAGGCACTGCACCCAAGAAAGTATTTTATTTAAAGGGCGAAAAATCCACTGAATTTTCAGCAGAACCTACTCAGTGGGTTACGTTGATTCCCACTGTTTATAATGCTGATACGCTTGGGATCCGTCCGGATCTTATCGGTCGACCGATTAAAAACTGGTCGGAATTGCTCAACCCTGAATTTAAAGGTAAAGCTTCGATTCTTAACATCCCATCCATTGGTATTATGGATGCGGCTATGGTCGTAGAGTCGATGGGTGAATATACGTACCCGGATAAAGGCAATATGACTAAGGAAGAAATTGATTTGACCATGAAGGTGATGACTGATGCCAAGAAAGCAGGGCAGTTCAGAGCCTTTTGGTCTGATTTTAATGAAAGTGTAAATTTAATGTCATCTGGTGAGGTGGTTATCCAATCCATGTGGTCGCCGGCGATTACCGCGGTTCGGTCCAAGGGTATTGATTGCGTTTATCAACCTCTGGAAGAGGGCTATCGCGCGTGGGCAGCAGGCTTTGCACTGCCATCCACCATTAAAGGAGAAAAGGCTGACCTAGCTTATGAATTCATTAATTGGTTCCTGTCGGGTTGGGCCGGTGCTCACCTGAATCGTCAAGGCTACTACTCGGCGGTACTGTCTACTGCGCAGGCGAATATGGAAGCCTACGAGTGGGATTACTGGATGATGGGTAAACCTGCGGCACAAGATATTATGTCACCCTCTGGACAAAAGCTTGCTTCAACCGGAGAAGTTCGCGATGGCGGCTCTTATGAGGCTCGTATGGGTGGGGTGGCTTGTTGGAATGCCGTAATGGATGAGAACAAGTACATGGTGCGTAAATGGAATGAGTTTATTGCGGCCTAAGGTATTTTGAAGAGTTCCAGCGCTGCGTTCGGGCAGCGCTGGAAATTTGGGTTGCGTTGCGGTTGGTACGACCGCGCAGTTCATTGACTGACCGATCATTCCCATCGCGAGACAGCGCGCAATACAATGAATCAGCAGAAATCTTTCGCCTCCTATTGGCTTGCGCTGCCGTTCGCCTTTGTATTCCTATTTTTCTTTGTAGTACCACTTGTGCTTGTGGTGGTGGTGAGTTTTTGGGATTACACCGACTACTCCATAATCCCTGACTTTATATTCACTAACTACAGCGATATTTTTTACGGGTGTGTGTCTCGTCTACCTGACCTATGTACCGTTTTTGCCACCTATATTTCTACATTTAAATACGTGTTTATCACCTGGATCATCACTTTGGTGGTGGGTTTCTGGGTGGCGTACTATCTGGCCTTTTGTGTTAAAACGCTGCCGGTTCAAATTGCTCTATTCCTGCTGTGTACCATTCCGTTTTGGACCTCCAATGTCATACGCATGATTTCCTGGATACCCTTGTTGGGAAGAAATGGCCTGGTCAATCAGGCATTGGAGAACTTTGGGATTATTCAGGAGCCGATTGATTGGCTGCTCTATTCTGGTTTTTCGGTAACGGTGGCATTTGTTCATCTGTATACGCTGTTCATGGTAGTTCCCATTTTTAATTCCATGATGCGCATTGATAACACGTTACTCGAAGCGGCTAACGATGCAGGAGCGTCTTCCTGGCAGACTCTGTGGAATGTGGTCATTCCATTGTGTAAACCAGGAATTGCTATAGGTTCGATTTTTGTCATTACCGTGGTGATGGGAGATTTTATTACTATTGGTGTGATGGGCGGGCAGCAGATCGCTTCTATTGGAAAAATAATCAATGTCGAAATGAGCTATCTGCAGTTTCCTTCAGCGGCTGCGAATGCCGTAATTCTATTGGCACTCACTCTAATGATTATCATCGCTCTCACTCGAGTGGTTGATATTCGGAAGGAGCTGTAATGGCCTCCAGAACTACCAAGATAATACTGGGCCTCTTCTTTAGCTTATTTCTTCTGTTTTTGTACGGGCCCATGATCACGATTTTTGTTTTGTCTTTTCAAGGGCCGCAGGGTGGGCTCACCTTTCCAATGAATGGTGTGTCTACGCATTGGTTTGAACAATTGTGGAAAGGCGTCGGTGTTGTTGATATCGGTCGGGCGTTTCGGCGTTCATTATCATTGGGCATGGTAGTAATGGTCATAACAGTTATATTCAGTCTGATGGCAGGCCTGGCCTTTCGAAAACGATTTTTGGGTTCCGCTGCGCTCTTTTACACTACCGTAGCAAGCCTTATTGTGCCGTCCATTGTGGTTAGCCTTGGGGTGGCCTTGCAGTTTAGGCTCATCGATGACTTTATGAAGAGCTTCGGTCAGAAGCACGAAATTGAATGGATAATTCAAGACTTTACCACTTCCATGGGGTTGTTTTCATCGGGTATGGGCGCACAGCTAACGTGGACCTTGCCGTTTGGATTACTAATAATGTTCGCGGTTTTTAATCGTTTCGATCCCGCCTATGAGGAAGCGGCAAGGGATTTGGGTGCCGGGCCTTTTGCCGCATTCAGGGAAGCTGTGTTGCCTATCATCGCGCCTTCTCTCATCGGAGTAGCCCTGTTTGGTTTTACTTTAAGCTACGACGAGTTGGCTCGCTCATCCCAGGCTATTGGAGGATTAAATACTCTTCCGCTGGAGCTGCGCGGTTTGACGACTACGGTCACAGACCCAACGATCTATGCGCTTGGAAGCGTCACCACGGCAGTTAGCTTTATCGTGATCGGGGTGTCTTTGTTATCACTTTGGCTGTTGCGGCGCAGACGCCGTCGATATGGCAGTGATGCTGGGAAGGGTACGGTTTAGACCGCCTGTGAAGCTAGAAATTACTCGCGTGCGCCTGGTAAGTGTTGCAGGCTTTACTTTTCTCTGTGGTGACCGTGACTTTTTCAGCGATATATTCTAACTGCTGATTGGTTAGGAATAAAATTTCCTGGTCCAGCCGCAGAATATCTTGAGTCATTTGTTGATCATCAGGGGAGTCTAATGTGCCACTGTGTGTGGAGAGACTGTCGAGAATTTTGGTTCGGTCATCATCCAAACTGTCCATAATATCCCAATTACCGTTCATTGCAGCATCGTGCATTTGGAGCATAATCGAGTGTAGAGGTTGCAGTATCGATGTGTTCATTATGATTTAGCGAGTTCGATTGTGGTGTTCAGGAGGGATCATCTTCCAGGTTTCCTGGATATTAGCCACCAGGTCTTTCGCCTCATCCAAACTTTTTGTGTTGTTATTTACATTTGCTGCCACTACTAACTCGATAATATAGGTGTATAGAGCATCTAAGTTGTCACTGATATCAGATCCATTCTCGGTAGACAGTGATGCTTGGAGCTCGGATACTATAGCAATTATTTTTCCAGCTTCTTCACCCTTGGCAGCCGTATCCCCATTTTGTATATGACCACGCATTTTGGCAATTTTGTCTAAAGCTCCCTGATAGAGCAGGTTCACGAGCTCATGAGGGCTTGCACCCTCGATTTGAGTGTGCAAATCAACGGATTTATAAGCAGCGAAAGCGGACGATGCGTAACTCATTCTAAAAGGTTTTATCCATTACCTGCGTTTAAGGATGCCAACTGATCTGTGAGATAGTTGCTGGTGGTTTGGAGCCTAGACATCAATGTATCCAAGGAGGTGAACTGCCTTCTAAGGCGAGCTTCGGTCTGCTCCAATCGATACTCTAGGCGTTCCGTTTGATCTAAGTAGTTATCTTTTCTGGCTTCGAAGGAATCTTCCTTGGCGGCCAAAATACCATCGGGTGCTGTGAATTTGTCCAATGCAGCTTCCACTCGTTGACTAAAGCCAACTTCTGGATCGGTCATTGCCAAGACAAAATTCTCCGTATCTTCCAGTGATACTTCAGAGAAGGCGGTTTCGCTAACACTCAGAACACCATCCTCGTCAAATGATAAGCCCAGGCGGGATGGAGAGTATTCTTCACCCTTTACAGGAATAGATTCGAAGAACATTCGGCTGAGGTCCGATTTGATACTACGCAAAGTCCCATCGCTGCTTAAATCGCCCTCGGCTAAATCATCTAAGTTGCCAATCAGGGCGTTGTAGTTGGTAACAAACTCATCCAACACCTCACGGAAGCTTTCAGTATTTCTGCTGGTCTCTAATCGGCCCGTACCAACGCCCTGCAGTTGTAGATTAATGCCAGGAATAACATCGCTGAATTCGTTAGTGGCGCTGGAAGCGGGGAACCCATCTATGATGATCGAAGCATCCTCTGCCGGCGTGATTTCCGTGAAGGCCCCGGATGCCTGAATTTGGTTTTCTACACCGCTTTGACGAGCTGTGAGTATCAAACGGCTACCGCCTTCGAGATTCAGTACACTTGCGCTTATAGTCGTGTTGTCTTCTGAATCGTTTATAGCATCACGCATAGCGAGTAGGCTGTTGTTAGAGCCGTCGATGACGACATCAAAGCTTTCTTCGCCCGAACTAAAACTGTAAGTGCCTGTGGCAACGGCGCTTTCTGGGCCATCGGGGTAGGCATCTGTGGCAATTTGGTGGGCTTGGGCCAGAGATAGCACTTCAATATTATGGTTTTCGATGCGTGTTCCCGGTGTGGATTCAGCGGTGAATACGTCATCGTCTGATGATGTGGCCAGGTAATTTCCAAATTTAGTGGTATCGCCCAATTTTCCAGCACTGGATTCTAGTTCGCTCAGTGCACTTTTTAGTGTGCCCAATGCACTGATGGACACATCCAACCGGGCTTGTTTGCTTTCAAGATTGATAATGGGCTGGCGTTCGATAGCCATCAATTCCGTAATAATGGATTCGATGTCGAGTCCAGAACCCACACCTGCTGAAGTAATCATCCTTTCACCTTTTCCTCAGAAGAACACCGCTTGTGTCTTCTACGGAGTATCCCTACTTATACTGTGAGCGACAAGCCTAGGCCAGCTAAGTCGCACTCTTCAAACTCTATCAACTGCGCCATCTCGAACATCTGTCTTAGTTGATGTTCGGAAAACGACAGAATAACGGTCTCAAGTTCTCTGTCCCTTAGATCCCACAAGGATCCATCGCCATCCGGTTCTTCGTTTTCAACGATAATTAAACCGTTTTTAGATGCGATCTGGTTAAGCTGATCCAAAACTACGCTTAATTCGATATAGTGTATGAGAGCGTCTTGTTTTAGATCTGTATTGTTCGTGTTATCGGTTTGAACCCTAGTCCGGTCCTGATTGCCTTTGTTTTTATTTTTGGTAGGTGATTGTTTTCCGTGTGATGATTGATCACGGGATAATGGTTTTTTTATCGGAGGGGTTATGTCCACTGGTACTACGAATTAGAACCAACCCGACGCCTTTGCGTCGGGTTGGATTCGTTCAAACTTACCCAAGTAAGCTCAAAACACCTTGAGGTATGGCGTTCGCTTGAGCGACCATAGCGGTACCGGCTTGTTGCAGGATTGAAGCTCTGGTCATGTTAGCTGTTTCAACAGCGAAATCAGCATCGATGATTCGACCACGTGCTGCAGAAGTAGTTTCTACATTGATCTGCAGATTGTTTATTGCACTGGTGAATCGACTAGAGGCCGCACCATAGGCTGCGCGGTCTGTAGCGATTTCATCGATCTTTGCATCGATGGCAGTAATCGCGGCTTCCGAGTTGGTGATATCGGTGATATCGCCACCTACTGCAGTAACCGCTGACGTAGTGATT
>JAHQVR010000078.1 GCA_019634245.1 Gammaproteobacteria bacterium | reverse complement strand
TTGGTGGATTTCAAGGCTGCTGTCACCGGCTGCGAGCCACCGAAAACATTGTGAGCACGCAGGTGGAAAGCTAACGCATGGATATGGCAACTATTGGATATCTGGCCTGTGTTGCAGTCATACTGTTATTGGCCATACGTGTGCCTATTGCCTTTGCCATTGGTGGTGTCGCTGTAGTTGCATTGTTTGCTGTGTTTGCATTGCGGTCGGGAACCTTTGTACCTGAACGCGCATTGTTACGAACCTTATCCATCGCGTTTTCGAGCAGTTTCGACTTAATCCATTCCTATAACTTGTCCATGATTCCATTGTTTATAGCACTGGGGCATGTCGCGTACAAAGCGGGTATTACCACCGAAATATATGAAACGGCAAGAGTGTGTTTAGTTCGATTACCTGGCGGTGTTGCGATTGCGTCTATCGCGGGTTGTGGAGGTTTTTCGGCTATTTCTGGATCTTCGATAGCTTGTGCCTCCACAATGGGAAAAATCTGTACTCCGGAAATGCTCAGGTTGAATTACGACCCTCGGCTTGCAACGGCTAGTGTTGCAGCTGGTGGCACTCTTGGTTCCTTAATCCCACCGTCAATTTTATTTATTATCTATGCGATTTTTACAGAGACCTCAATAGGCGCATTGTTTCTGGCCGGATTTCTGCCGGGTCTGATTTCGATGCTTGGGTATGCCTTGGTTGTGTATATATGGGTTCGTCGATCACCGGAAATTGCTCCAACAAGCGAGCAGACCTACAGTCGGCGGCACAAACTGAAAGTGTTGTTAGCAGCGTGGCCAGCATTCATGTTGTTTGTGCTCGTTATAGGGGGAATCTACGGCGGAATTTTCACCGCCACAGAGGCTGCTGCCTTGTCGTTAATGTTTGCTCTAGTGCTAGGTATGCTACGCGGGCGGATCAAACTTAAAGACACACTGACTCTTTTGCGTGAGACGATTGGTACTACGGCAGGAATATTTTTTATTGCAGCGTGCGCGAAGATATTTGTGGCCCTCATTGCGCTCACGGGTCTCTCAAGCAGTATTGTTACCGCGCTTGGGGAGGCCAATGTTGGGCCGCTGATGTTTATGGTAATGGTGTGCCTAATTTAAATTGTGCTGGGAATGTTTCTCGACCCGGTAGGCATAATGGTGCTCACATTGCCGCTAATGATTCCCATGGTAGAGAGCTACGGATATGATTTAATATGGTTTGGCGTCATCATAGTGAAACTGTTAGAGATTGGTCTTATAACACCACCGGTAGGGCTAAATGTGTTTGTTCTTGCGGCAGCAATTGAGGGAGATATTGCTATCGGCAAAATCTTTGCTGGTATTTGGCGTTTTCTTATCAGTGATCTTGTTGTGCTGATTTTACTGCTATTGTTTCCTGCAATTTCCTTGTTCATTCCCAGTACAATGTAGTGGTTCCTATGTACTTAGGGCGATTCTGTCTTTAGCCTTCATTTTCTTCCATCCCGTTACTTTTTCCCGTACGATCTCTGTTTATGTATCAGCTCAATAGCGGAAAAAATCCACTCTGTATTTTCGAATTAGATTAACCACTGCTGGAGCATATTCTTAATTCGACTATGTGTTTCGTCGTTTAGTAACTTGCCATTGGTTATACCATCGCATAAGCGGTGTCTGTGATATCAACATCGCCAGCAATGCTATCGATAACACCAGCGTGATTGGGTGCGATATAAAGTTCCAGAAAAAGGTACCAACGTCGCCGCGTGCTCCCAGCATGGCCCGTCGGTAGTTTGAATCCATCATAGGCCCGAGAATCACCCCTAGAATAACCGGCCCTACTTGAAAACCATACATTTTCATAAAGTATCCGATAATACCGAATAACAGCATCCAGTAAACATGCACTGGATTGTTTTGAATCGCGTAAGTACCAACCGCTGACAGCACAATAATAAGTGGGATCAACACACCTCTCGGACACTCTACAATTTTTGTAAAGATTCGAATGCCCGTTAATCCGAAAATCAGTAGACATAGATTGGCAAGGCTCAAAGCCCCAACGATGAACCAAAAGAGATGTGGTGTCTCGACCAACAGCAGAGGCCCAGGTTTGAGTCCATGAATGAATAGCGCGCCAATGATAACGGCAGTTACAGCATCGCCTGGAATGCCTAGTGTTAGCATCGGTATATGAGCACCACCGACAGCAGCATTATTGGCAGCTTCCGGCGCCACCAGTCCTTCCTTGCAACCTTGACCAAATGGGACTTCCGGGTCTTTGGTGGTGCGCTTCGCTTGATCGTAGGCCAACAACGCGGCAATGTCACCACCGGTTCCCGGTAATGCACCAATAATGGTGCCTATACCTGATGAGCGTAATGCGAGTGCCAGGTAGCGTTTTACATCACGTAGATTTGGAACGATGCGATCAACCTTTTGTTTGATAGCAGCAGTGTCTAACTGATGAAGTTGAACCAAAGCTTCGGCTACACCAAAAAAACCAATCATTGCAGCGACGTAGGGTATACCGCCCATCATTGACACATTGCCAAAGGTAAAGCGACCTTCAGCAGTCATGGGATCAAGTCCCACCATGCCAATAAGTACACCCAGCGCACCGGCAAAAACGCCTTTGGCAAAGCTTTCACCCGACAACGTACCTACCAATAAGATACCGATCAGCCCAAGTAGTAGGTAATCCCGCGAATTAAACATTAAAGCAAAGGAAGAGATGACCGGCGCAAACGCCGCTAAAGCTGCTATACCGACAAAACCGCCAATTACCGACATAACGGTGGTTAGGGCTATCGCGTCTCCAGCCTCACCTCGTTTTGCCATTGGATACCCTTCAATAGCCGTGGCCACAGCACTGGGTGCACCTGGTATGTTCAATAAAATGGCGGTTCTGGAGCCACCATAAACGCCACCCATAAAAATTCCCGTGATAAGCGCCAATGCATCGTTGACCGGCCATTTGAAGGTGAAGGAGATGAGGATGGACGTGGCCATCGTCACTGACAATCCAGGAATGGCACCCACGTAGATGCCTGCCAGCGTACCTATCGCTGTCAGAAATAGTAGCCAAGGATCTGTCCAAACAGTGGACAGATTGGTGAAAATCTCTGTCACTCTAAAACCATCCTTGAAACAGAGCACCTTCAGGCAACACCACTTGAAACAGTTTTCGAAAAATCAGATACACGCTGATAACTGAAATCAGAGTAATCAGAAGAGACGCCAGTAAAGACTTGCGCCACAAATAACTAAAAGATAAAAACAGAAACACGGCAGACGCTAAAAGAAATCCAAGCAGTGGCATTGCTATTACATAAGCGGTGATAAGCGCGACCACTGTAATCAGCCGTAACGGCAATATAGATTGAAAAAATCCAGAATTATTAGTGGGATCTGGGCTCAATTCACGCAGATTACTAATATTCTGCAAAAGAATACAAACAGCTGCGACGACCATGGTGGCCGATGCCAACATCGGAAATACACCTGCGGTGGTCAAACCGGTAAATCCGGAAATAGCATAGGACTGCCAGAAAGCAGATACGCTAAATACAATGAGTAACAGGGAGAATCCAAGTTCTCCCTGTCGTTTTGGTGATGGCTTTGGCATCGAGTGTATGGCTACTCGATTTGTCAGCGCAACTATTCTGGGCGCATAATTCCAAGCGTTTCAGGATTTACTTTTGCTGCCCCAGTATCTTGCAGCACCCAAGCGGTGACTTGCTGCCACTTTTTAACGAATGCCGAAGCTTCATCTCCTGAAATGTCCATGATGATGTTGCCTTTGTTCGCCATGAGCGTTTGAAAGGTTTCGCTCTTGGCCGCTGTTGAAAATGCCGCAACCAACGTGGCTTTTACATCATCCGGTACATCCTGTTTAACAAAGACACCATAGAATGGACCCCATGGTAGGAATTTGGCCATGCCAGGAATGGCATCTGTAATTGGCGGCACATCAGGTAGGGTATCAACTGACTCCGTGTTGACCACGGCAAGTGCGCGCATATTGCCTGCTTTAATTTGTTCTGCCGCCGCTGAAATTCCTGCCGGCATAAAATCAACTTCGTTACCCAACATAGCTGTCAGGCCTGGCCCTTCGCCATCGAAGGGAATGGCCGTTACATCAAAATCAGCTGAGTTGGATATGATCGCCCCGATGGTGCTGGGTAATCCGCCTGGGCCAGTAGAGCCCATGAGCACTTTGCCTGGATTGGCTTTTATATCTGCCATGAGATCTTCCATGGTTTGATATTTAGAATCGGCCTTTACCGCGATCACCCCAATACCACGACCCAGAATATTAACCGGGTAGAAACTACCGTAGTCTAAATCCGATACCCCCATAACCGAATGCAGCTGTGGATTCTCTGCACCATATAAAAACGTATACCCATCAGCTGGTGCGGCATTGACATAGGCGGTTGAGATTGCACCAGCACCGCCTGATTTGTTCAATACAACTATGGGCTTGCCGAGAGCTTCTTCAGCTGCTGGATTGATCGCTCGTGCAACCGTATCTGTGGCACCACCAGCGCCCCACATAACCACACCAAGTATTTCTCGTTCTGGAAAGTCCGCTTGCGTGACTCCACTTACCGAAGCGAGTACAGCAAGGAAAACGGCTAGTCGAGTTAACTTAAATTTCATATGATCAATCCTCTGAGTAAGTAATCCATCGAAAATACAATCTACTAATGAGCTGATGGAATTAATTACCGGGTTAATTCGCCTAGCTCATGTCCATAATGACAAACTTATCTGGCAGAAGCTAGTAGTTCAAACTTAGGCGAAAAATGTGGGATTGGGGCCTGCGTCACACAGCGGAGAAGCGCATACTTTGCGTGCTCACACTGGTGGGTTCAATCCAGGCCCAAGCGTTTTTAATTTCACAGAGAGTTCGGTGAATACAGAATTGGTAGTCGCTTTTGGGCTTTTCACCTGCGTGGCTATTGCCAATGTGGGTCACTGGACCATCGGTGGTGTGTTCATGCGTAGCATGGGCGTCATGATTCGGATACCAAAACAGATAATGTTGCCTTCGGTGTTGCTGCTGTCTTCATGGCATTGTCAGTCGGTGTCATACTGTATACGGCGCTTAAGCCAAGACGATCTAGCTGAATATCGGCATCGGCATGATAAAGAGGGACACCTTGGGAGGGAGAGTTTTGTCATGACTTCATTAACACAAGTGCAACAAGATCAGTATTGGGATGATGGATTTTTATTTCCGCTGCAGGTGCTACCCGCGGCAGATGCTCATAGCTATAGGCAACAGTTGGAGGCTATTGAAGCTGCGAAAGAGTTCGATGATCTACCAAGAAAGACCACAGAATATTTACGTTCACACGCTGAAATTGTCATTCCTATGGCGGCTGAGCTCGCGCTTAATGAGAAGGTGCTGGATTGTGTTGAGGGGGTGATTGGACCCAATCTGCTTATCTGGGGAGCCGATTTCTTTATTAAGGATGCTGGGTCTGATCATATTGTGACCATGCACCAGGATCTCACCTATTGGGGTTTTGGTGAAACCTCCGACCAGGTGACGGCATGGATTGCATTATCGCCCGCCACCGTTGAATCCGGCTGTATGAATTTAGTCCGTGGCAGCCACAAGAATCCAATACTGCCTCATCAGGATACGTATGCCGACGATAACTTACTTTCGCGTGGACAAGAGGTAGTTGTGAAAGTTGCAGAGCAAGACAAAGTACCCGTTGAATTACAGCCTGGGGAAATGTCTTTGCATCATGGACAGGTCATTCATGGCTCTGATGTTAATCGCTCTAGTGACAGACGAATTGGTTTTGCGATTCGCTATGTAAATCCCGCTGCTGGTAAACGAATGCCTGGGCGCTATCACGCGATGTTGGCGCGTGGTGAAAATGTAGATGGCAATTTTAATCTCTTTGAAAAGCCGGCCAGTCTTTGGAACAAACGATCACTGGATACCTATGAAGCAGTACGAGCGAATTTCGATGCGATTTTGTCTGAAGGAATGGAGGGTGATCGGTCCTTATTCAGTTAGCTGATGTGTCTGACGAAGCGCAAGCTGCAACAACTCGCTCAACTTTGAACATGAAAGCGACCCAATTCATCACGCTTAGTACAGCCAGTGGGCCGACCCCAAAATTCGACCGAGCGCCGCCTGCGCATGCCATTGTTCATGAAGGAAGGTTCGTTGATTTTGGAGGTCACACTTATGAAGAAAAATAGCGGTGGTTGTCTTTGTGGCGCAGTGAGATTTACAACAACGGGTGACCCCGTTCGAGCAATGGCTTGTCATTGCACCACGTGTAAATTAAGAACAGGTGCACCCTATGGCATTGGCGTTTATTTTGAGGATTCATCGGTAGAGTTTGAAAGTGGTGAGCTGTCTACTTATGAGTTTTCATCAGATACCACTGGTCGTTGGATCAAGAACGAATATTGTAGGCAATGTGGAACAACGGTGAGCTGGACTTTGGAGATGCGCCCTGGTCTCAGAGCGATT
>JAHQVR010000077.1 GCA_019634245.1 Gammaproteobacteria bacterium | reverse complement strand
GGGTTATTGGCCTCATGCAGCCTTGTATATAGGCACCCCGAAACAGAGGGAGGAACTGGAAATATCAGTAAACCACAGCATTCTGGAAAAGTGGACCTCAGGAATTAGCACTATGGAAGCTCTCAAGGACGGTGTCAAACTAAGACCCTTGGTCGAGACACTCGAGGTGGATGCTTGTGTCGTACTCAGACCGATGCTATCGAAACAGGGCATCCGTACAGGTATCGAAAGAATCGTCAAGCACGAAGGCAAACGTTACAACTTTGATTTTGATTTTTTTAGATCTGATTGCTTGGTGTGTACTGAGGTTGTATATCGAGCCTTTGACGGGGTTGAGGGACTTGAGTTTGTATTGTCAGAGCGAGCTGGACGGAAGAGTGTGTCCGCTGAGGACTTCCTTGATATGGCTCTCGAGGGCGAGCTATTACACGTGGTTGCCATGTACGGATACCCATTGAAATCCTCAGAAATTCTTACCGGCGAAAGAGCTCGTGAACTCCTTGCCGAAAGCTACAAATCCTGACTCTTAGATCACCCCGGGTCGGACCGCACAGGGTCGGACCGCAAATGAACAAAAAATAACCAGTTTTTTTATGGATGAGAAACTCGGTGGTCCGACCCCTTTGGGTCCGACCCGAAAACTCGGTCGCAATTCTAACCAAATCTACCGAATAGAAGTAGATCGGGTTCCACCCTGTTGCTCACTGTGAAACTTTTGCCTTCCGCAGCATTAAAAAACTCGGATACCAAAATGTGGAACGCGCGGAAATCTCAATCAGTTTTCACTCGACAAATTTAAAACGTTAATCCAAGTCTTTCGGGTGTTGCCAGAACCGGTTATTCTTTTGGATTGTAGCTCAGAGAAAAAGGATTCTAAGATGAAGACCGTCAATTTTATTCACATGGCCAACGGTACCAAGCAAGACTACGAGTTTTTAGCCGAACAGGAGGAGGCCTATGTAGAACGCTTGCCCGATCGAATTCTCGCGGCGCTAGAGAAGCTTAACGATTCTTTTGCTGGCTACCAGGTATCCCGACTAGAACACTCTTTGCAATCTGCTACTCGCGCTTATCAAGATGGCCGATCTACCGACTATGTTGTCGCTGCGCTATTGCACGATATTGGTGATGAATTAGCCCCGTATAGCCATAGTGAAATGGCTGCTGCAATTCTACGACCTTATGTCAGTGAACGCATCTATTGGATCATCAAAACTCACGGCGTGTTTCAAATGTTCTATTACGCACATCATGTTGGCGAAGACCAACACGCCAGAAATCGATTCGCTGATCACCGTTGGTTCGATGATGCTGTGGAGTTTTGTGAGCTGTATGATCAGAACTGTTTTGATCCGAGTTACAAATCCAAATCTTTGGAGTTTTTTACTCCAATGATTCGGCAGGTGTTTAGCCGCAAGCCCGCATTTGCCGGTGGTTAGAAAGAGTGCCTTGTCTCCAAAACCTACTAAGAGCCGATACACACTGACGTGGACATTATTACGATTTAAAAATTAGCCGAGGGAGTTATTTGCCCTTCCAGATTGGATCGCGTTTTTCAGCAAAAGCTCTAGCTCCTTCGAGTTGGTCCTCTGATGAATACAGCTTATCAACGGTTCTCAATTGGCGTTTGGATACACGATTGAGCATATCCTGAAAGCGCATATCTTCCGCTTCTCTGACAACTTCTTTTATTGCTGCATATACCAGCGGAGGCCCTGATGCCAAATGCCTAGCTAGCTCCCAGACGGTATTGCTAAGTTCGTCCGAGGAAACAACCTGTTTCAGCAGACCCCAACGATGAGCCTCTTCAGCGTCGAACCAACGGCCTGTTAGTAAAAGATCCATTGCCACGTGATAGGGAATTCTCTTTGGAAGCTTAATTGAAGCGGCGTCGGCGACAGTGCCTGAGCGAATTTCGGGCAACGCAAAGGTGGCGTTTTCACTGGCGACAATTAAATCGCAAGACAGAGCGATTTCCAAACCACCGCCACAGCATATGCCGTTGACCGCACAAATAACAGGTTTGTCTAAGCAACCAAGCTCCTGCAGACCGCCAAAGCCACCAATACCATAGTCACCATCGACTGCATCACCATTGGCTGCCGCCTTTAAATCCCATCCAGCGGAGAAAAACTTGTCTCCAGCTGCTTGCAGGATAGCCACGCGCAACTCAGGATTGTCTCTAAACTCCATGAAAGTTTCGCCCATCAGTCGACTAGTCTCTAGATCGATTGCATTTGCTTTGGGCCGATCAACGGTTACCTCTAGAATGCTGCCCTCGATTTTTGTTCTTATCGATGTTGTGTTTGGTCGGTTCATCTCAATGGTGTCCAGGTTAGTCCGGAAATTGTGTTTTACTGCTCACGGATGAGGCAATCAACCGCAATGCATGATTCAGTAGTGCATAACAGTGGATTTATTTCTAGCTCTAGCAAAGCGTCTCGGCGGTTTTCGACGAGTTTGTGAAGAGCTTCTATGCAGCTCTCGAGCGCCTTCCAATGTATGCCGGGTTGCCCTCGATAACCTTCTAGCAGTCGTCCCATACGTTGTTGCAGCAGTTCCTGTTGAATCTGATGGAAACTGACCGGCATTAACCAATGACAGGTGTCCTGTACCAGCTCTGCAAGAATGCCACCCATACCAATCGTCAGCTGGAATCCTAATACTGGGTCACGCACTATGCCCACCAGAAGTTCAATGGGGCACTCTGCGATTTGATCTTCCAACCAATAACCTGCCGGGGGATGCATATTGAAAAGCGCCGTTTGTAGTTCGTCAATAGAGTGGATGTCCAAAATCACACCATTATTTTCGGTTTTGTGCGTCCAACCTAAGCCTTTAAGCACGATCGGGAATGACAGCGAGGGATTGCACGAGCGTAAAAGTGATTCTAACTCCGCGCTACTCTTTGGCTGTGTTTCCAAAACTATGCCGTTGGGTACGTTTATGCCCCATTTCAGGAGTTCGCTTTTTGCTTTTGCTTCATCCAAAGGAACGGCGGTTGATACTTCGTTGAGCTCAATCGGTATCCAAATTGGTAATTGCGGCCTTTCTTTAGAAAGCTCTCTCCAATGAGCTGCAGTGGCCAATGCATCGCAGGCTGCTTCAAGCCCCTGTAACGCGACAACGCCATTGGCGTGTAAAAAGTGGATGATATCTTCTGGAATATTCTCACTTAATGTGGCGACAACGGCCAAGACTCCTGGCCAAGCCTGCTTTGCGCTCAACAAAGCGTTGACAGCCACATGCCAGCTTTCGAAAGTGCACCTATCCCCACGGGGAAAGTCGATGATGAGAATTGCACTATCTGATTCTCCTACGAACATTGCTCGGAACATCGCTTCCATAGCGCTAGCGTTATTCCAAACGTAGGTGTGATAGTCCAGCGGATTCGCAAGTGCCACCATCGGGCCGAGCACATTTCTAAGTTCGCTCTGCTGTCGGTCGTTGAGAGGTGGAAAGTTGATACCGTAGCGCTCTCCTGTGTCGCTCATGATTGCCGCCTCGCCACCTGAACAGCTCATAGAGAACACACGTTTGCCGTAGGGTGCGCCAGAGACATGTAACACCTTCAATGTCTCGACAAATACATTTAGTGCAAACACGCGCGTGATACCGCAGCGTTCTAAAAATGCAGTCGCTGCTGAATCACTACCCGAGAGTGATTTAGTATGTGACACCATGGCGTGCTGAGCTTGTTCGCTGGATCCGACTTTTAGTGCTACGATCGGCTTTCCTAGTTGAGCGCTGAGTGCACCTAGCGTTTCGAATGATCGAGGATCCTTAATGCCCTCGATATGCATACCGAGTGCGGTTACCCGCGAATCTTGAATAACCGCTGCGGCTAAATCTGATAGTGACAACTGAGCTTGGTTGCCGGCGGTGAGGACGTAAGCGATGGGTAGCCCGCGGCGTTGCATCGTCAGACTGATAGCCAGATTGGATGACTGGGTCAGTATGGCCACTCCAGTATCGACTCGAATTCCCCCATGTTGATCAGGCCATAAAGAAACACCATCGAGATAGTTGATCAAGCCATAGCAATTGGGTCCGATAATAGGCATGTCTCGGGAAGCGGCTAATAATTGGTGTTGTTTGTCTATGGATGTTGAATCTTCGCGCTCAGCTTCGCTGAAACCTGAGGCAAAACAAGTGGCACCTCCTGCTTTGAGCTCAGCCAGCTGCCTAACGACACCAATGGTGGCGTCGCGGTTTACACCGATAAAGCTAGCATCTGGCACCCCGGGTAGCTCTTCAACACTTGAGTAGCAGGGCAGACCGGCTACGTGCGATTTGTTGGGGTTTACAGGCCATAGATCGCCGTCATAACCCAGTTTTTGGCATTGTTCTACCACGCTTTGAGCCCATGATCCTCCAAAGACGGCTATAGATCTTGGACGTAGCAAACGCTGCAGTGAGTCGCTCATGGCTGTATTACTCTAAGGGACGTAACAGCTCTCTGCTGATGATGTGACGCTGTATTTCTGATGTGCCATCCCATATGCGTTCAACGCGCGCATCTCGCCAAAACCGCTCAAGCGGAAGGTCAGACATTAATCCCATACCACCGTGAACTTGTATAGCGGTATCGGTTATCCGTGCCAGCATTTCAGACGCGTAGAGCTTAGCGCTGGCTATCTCTCTGTTCGCTGGCAGATCCTGATCGAGACGCCAGGCAGCAGCCAACGTTAACCAGTCGGCCGCATCGATTTCCGTCACCATGTCGGCGAGCTGAAACGATACGCCTTGAAATTTTCCAATCGGCTGACCAAATTGTGTTCTGGATGTTGCGTAAGGCAGAGTGATTTCTAAGGTCCGGCGGGCGCGTCCCACACACATTGCTGCTACCGTAATTCTAGTGGCATATAGCCAGCTATTGGCGATCTCAAAACCTTTGTGCACCTCTCCCAGAATCTGGCTCGATGGCAGGCGGCATTCATTAAAATCGAGTATGCAGTTCTCGTAGCCGCGATGTGATACCGATTGGTAACCCGGCCGTATCTCGAATCCTGGAGTGCCTCGATCTACTAGAAAACAGGTGATTTTCTTTTTATCCCCACGGTTTGTGGTTTCTACTCCAGTGGCGATGAAAACAATGACAAAATCAGCGACATCGGCGTGAGAGATAAAGTGTTTGGAACCATTGACTATCCAATCACCGTTTTTTTCAATTGCCGTGCATTGCATGCCTCTAACATCAGAGCCTGCATTGGGCTCCGTCATCGCCAAGGCATCAAGCTTTTCACCTTTTATCGCAGGGAATAAGTAGCGTTCTCTTTGCTCTTCATCGCATCCCATCAGTATGCCGGAGGGGCGCCCAAAGAAATGATTCAACGCCATTGAACCGCGCCCTAATTCGCGCTCTAATAACGCAAAGTCCAAATGGCACAGTCCGCCACCGCCGACGTCCGTTGGAAAATTAGCTGCATAGAAACCACTATCGAGACACTTTTGTTTTATTTGCTCAGAGATCTCGGCAGGCACTTTACCGGTACGTTCTACCAGCTCTTCATACGGGTATATTTCATTCTCAACAAAGCTTCGTACGGTATCGACGATTAATTGTTGCTCTTCGCTCAGCCCGAAGCTCATCGCACTCATCACGTTAAGTCATAGATAGTTGGCATTAGGAATTCACTGCATTGGGAATATTAATCAGTCAACTTTGAGGGTTGATTCAATCTCGTTAAGATGTGCACCAGCACCCCAATCGTTGTTCTTTAGTACTTGCATAATCTCCACCAGGTTTTTATCTCTTATCGCCTCGAGTTCACGTATAGAGTAGGAACCTGATTGTTCATCTGATTGTTTGGCTATCTTATTTACTAAATCATCATCGAGCTCGGGCACGTCCATCAGTTTTGTCCAAGGCCATGACAGGCAGGGGCCAAACTGTTCAATAAAGTGTGCCATGCCGGCTTCACCGCCGGCAACGCGATAGGTTTCGAACAACCCCATTTGCGCCCAGCGCAACCCGAAACCAAATCGTATCGCATCATCTATTTCCTCAGTGGTGGCGACATCATCTTTAATTAACCATAAGGCTTCACGCCAGACAGCCTCGAGAAACCGGTCAGCTATGTGAGCATCGATCTCCTTACGCACCCTAAGAGGTTTCATACCTAAGCTTTTTAATATAAACGTCGCTTTCTCAATGTGACGCCTCTCTACTGTCGTTGTACTTTCGGTGGGAGATCCCACCAGTTCAACCAGCGGGAGTAGATACACCGGATTGAAGGGATGTGCCACCAGCAACCGCTCTGGATGCTTGGCCTTTTCGCGCAGTTGGCTGGGTTTGAAACCAGACGTTGAGCTAGCCACAATGGCTTGCTCGTTTGCATGTTGTTCGATCTCAGCGAAAACGCTTTGCTTAACGTCCAAGCGCTCGGGAACACTTTCCTGTATCCAGGTCGCGTTATCGACAGCTGATTCCAATGTGTTTGAGAAGGTAAGGGTTCCTTCTTCTATTGGTTTATCACTCGTTAATTGGGGTAGGGATTGCCTTGCATTGCTAATGACGTCGTTGATTTTACGATGCGCTTCCGGATCAGGATCGTGGATATTGACATCCCAACCAGAGAGTAAAAATCTAGCTGCCCAACCACCACCAATAACGCCACCACCAATAATCGCGGCTTGCTGGTCTATATTGTGTTTCATGCAGTTTGCATCGTTTGTTTGTTTAGTAATAATTTTTGTCTAACTTCGTCGGGTCCAATGATGGTTGCACCCATCAGAGTAGCAAGGTTGACGGCGCGCTCGACGAGTTGTGCGTTGGTGGCGAGAACGCCACGTTCTAAATACAAATTGTCCTCAAGCCCAACTCTAATATTGCCACCTGACAAAATAGCAGCGGCCACATAGGGCATCTCGTTTCTGCCAATGGAGAACGCTGAAAAATGCCAAGCCTGCGGCATTGCATTGACCATAGCCATCAGTGTGTTTAGATCATCTGGAGCCCCCCATGGAATGCCCATGCAAAGCTGAACGAGCACTGGCTCCTCAATGAACCCTTCTTGAACGAGTTGCTTAGCTAGCCACAAATGGCCGGTATCAAAGGCCTCTATTTCAGGTCTTACCCCAAACGATTTAATCTTTGATGCCATTTCTCGGAGCATGCCCGGTGTGTTGGTCATGACGTAGTCAGCTTCGGCAAAATTCATCGTGCCGCAATCAAGAGTGCAGATTTCAGGGCGGCATTGTTCGATGTGCCTAACACGCTCGGTAGCACCTGCCATATCGGTACCTTCGGCATTAAGCGGCAGTGGTGTTTCCGTGCCGCCGAGCACTAGATCGCCACCCATGCCGGATGTTAAGTTAAGAACACAGTCCACCGAGCTGTTACGAATGCGCTCCGTAACTTCCCGATAAAGCTCTAACTTTCTACTGGGTTTACCGGTGTCAGGATCGCGTACGTGGCAATGAACCACCGCCGCTCCAGCTTTGGCCGCTTCAATGGCACTGTCTGCGATCTGTTTAGGAGAACGGGGAACATGAGGGGATCTATCTTGAGAGCTGCCTGAGCCGGTAACTGCACAAGTTATAAAAACCTCTCTATTCATGCTAAGTGGCATGTAGCCGCCCTTTAAATAAATGCCAAGTCCGATCGTCGAACTTTATCATCAAGTGGAAGGTCAGGCGCAAGACAAAAAGGCCCTGGATCACAGGGCCTTAGCAAGGTGTCGTTTGATGGATAGGACTGGTCGGTGGTCAATAGGCTTTTATGGAGCTATCTCCATCCAAAGGTACGACATGCCAAACACCGCCAACATTATCTCCGGTTCTATCGCCCGGTTTGGTGTCTGCTGCCCATCGATACAGCGCCTTTCCATTGATCGCCCATTGTTCGGTTCCGTCGTCTCTTTTTATTAACGAAAGCCCATCCGCAGTGCGATCTTCACTGCCACGCAGATAGGGTGGCCATTTCGCCGCACAGGTGCCATTACACGCAGATTGTTCTGCTGGGTCTCGATCAAAGGTATACAGAGTCATGCCTTGATCATCGGTCAAAATCGCACCCGAATTACCGCCGGAACCGGAATAGGATGCACAGGACATCAGTAGAATGACAGATCCCATTAGAGTGAAAAATTTAAAAAATAACTTTTGTTTCATCGCGTTGTTCCATTGTCAGAGTAGGTGGGTTTTTATATCGGCTATGCCGCTACCAAGGCGCTGCGCCGGGAAGTGACTAGCAGGCTTAACAGTGATCTATAGCACATTGTGTGAAGCCCGACTCATTTCAGTGTGTCAAACTTGGACTATTGAGCAACCACTATCTGATCACTTTGCCGATAGCCATAAGAGCAGGGGTAAGACCCAGTCAAAACGGTCTGATTATCCCTATAATAAAGTTTCATCGCGACCTGATACAAACGGTTCAAAAGATTGCCCAAAATGCCCCAATCTCAGCCACTACGAATTGGCATTTTGGTCGACTCTGAGCAGGTTGCTACCTGGCAGTACCAGCTGTTGGAGAGGCTGATCTCGAGTCGCTCAGCCGAAGTGGTTTTGACCGTGGTTAGGCAGAACCATCAGACCCCAGATTCAGAATCGAACCGCGGCCACTTTGGGTATCGCTTACTACTTCAATATCTTCGCTGGGACCATCGGCGTTTTCGTGGCAAAGGCGACCCCTTCGCATTGCGAGAATTGCGTGATCTTCAAGCCAGTTTCGATACGATCTTCGTTCAACCGCAAACGTCTCAGTGGATAGATACTTTCAGCGATCACGATGTTGAAGAAATCAAAAACCACAATCTAGACATCATTATTCGGCTCGGTTTCAGAATTCTGCATGGAGATATTCTTAATGCTGCTCGTTATGGTGTCTGGTCTTATCACCATGGTGACAACTCAATTAACCGTGGTGGACCTCCGGGTTTTTGGGAAGTTTATGAAAACCAGAACTGCATTGGTTTGACTCTACAGTTGTTGAATGAAGAGCTGGATGACGGCCTTGTTCTAGCAAAATCTATTCTCGCAACAGATAAATTTTCTGTTAATCGAACCAAGGAATCGGTGTACTGGCGCTCCACGGACGTTCTTCCTAGAAAGATCAGAGAATTACACTTGCTGGGAGCCGATGCTTTTTTCGAAAAAATAGAATCAGAAAATGCCTATATTGATTTTTATGACAGACCCTTACTAACTCTCAAAAATTTATCTATCCGTGAATCGCTTGGATTTATAGCTACGAATTTTCTTCAGTACTTAAGACATGCGGTATTTCTTCGACGATATGAAGAAAAATGGGTTCTGTATTTTCATTTAGCTGAAGAGCTATCAACATCGGCGTGGCAGTTTAGGCGACTTGAATCGCCCAATGATCGATATTGGGCAGATCCTCATGTAGTGGCTAAGGATGATTATTTCTATATCTTTGTAGAGGAATTTATCTACAAGACCGATAAGGGACGTATCGCAGTTCTTACTCTCGATAAAACCGGGCAGTTATTAGACACCAAAACAGTGTTGGAATTGCCCTACCACCTTTCCTACCCTTCGATGTTCCAGTATCAAGACCAGTGGTACATGATTCCGGAAACTTGTGAGAATCGTACAATCGAGCTCTATCGCTGTGCTGATTTTCCGCACGTTTGGGAGCCTGCCGGTGTGTTAATGGACAATGTTGATGCGGTGGACACGTCATTATATTTTCATGGCGGTAAATGGTGGATGTTTACAACCATGTGTGACAACGATGGTGAGAATCGGTTTGATGAACTTTTTATTTTTTCAAGTGATTCACCTCTGAGTAACCGTTGGGAGCCCCATCCGATGAATCCAGTGGTTTCCGATGTTCGCAGTGGTCGACCGGGTGGTGCGCTGTTCGAGCATGATGGAGCTCTCTATCGACCTGCTCAGGATTGCAGCAAGGATTACGGCTATGCGATGAGTGTTCAAAGGGTGGTTGAACTTACTGACTCGACCTATAAGGAATACACAACGACGAAACTTTTGCCTGATTGGAGTAAGGGTCTGTATGGCACACACACTCTGGCGTATACCCCTGGGATTACAGTGATCGATGCGAGAACGCATTTAAAACGGCGATCGGTGAGTAAATAGTGAAAGCTTGGTTTTTTTTATTCACCTGTTTATTGGTGGTGAATGTTCTCGGATGTTCTGCAAAAGAAGAGACTCAAAAGTTGCCCACTGATGCAACCATATTAGCGTTTGGAGACAGCTTAACGCGTGGCAAAGGAGTATCAGAGAGTTTTAGCTATCCCAGTGTATTAGCACAAATTAGTGGATTGGAGGTGGTTAATGCCGGCGTGTCAGGTGAATTGAGTGCCGCTGGATTACGACGCTTGCCACAGGTGCTGGAATCCAGTAACCCTGATTTGGTGCTACTGCTACATGGCGGAAATGACATTCTTCGCAATCAAAGCAAGGTGAATTTGCAATCCAATTTACTGAGCATGATAAGTCTGATTGAAAAATCGGGTGCTGAACTTCTTATGCTTTGCCTTCCGGAAAAATCTTTGTTCTCCTCTTGTTCCTCTGTCTACACGGATTTGGCCGAAGATCATGGAGTGGTCCTGGAAAAAGGCATTATTGC
>JAHQVR010000076.1 GCA_019634245.1 Gammaproteobacteria bacterium | reverse complement strand
TTCATCACACCGCTCCAATGCCACTGCACTTAACAAATCGGTCGTCGAACACTCCTGACCCTCTCTTAATCGTGCTGAGGTAAACCAAACTTGCTTAGCAGCTGATTGCCAGAACGATAGCTCAGCGCGCGCCAAGGCCAATTGATGTTCTTTGGAACTCTCTGGTACACCCGCCTCTTTTTGGATGGAAAACGGTAGGAATGTGTTGGCCGACGTTGACGGTGGCCAATGGGCAGAGTCCATTCCCACCAACATCAAGGCATCGAAGCTCAGTCCGTGACTCTCCAATCTTCCCATCACCTGAATCGGCACCCGTGCAGATTCAGGTTGAAAAACGCGATCTCGACACAACCGCTGAAGTTCTACAAACGCCTGCGGGGCGCTCAATGCGCTCCCATCATCAACGTGCTGCATATCGTCCAATACAGACTGCCAAACCTGGACTGCCTGGAATTCTTCACTGCCCAAGGAGTGGCCTGGCCAACCCAGTGCTTCCAATACCTTAGAGAAAAAATCGGCATAGTCGCTCAAAGTCTTGGACGATCTCACCTGTAGCTTCCCCACTGCGGCAATCGCCCTCACCAATGCGGAGTCACCTTTGGCAGGGTGCCAAGTGGTCAGTGTGTATCTTTGCAACGATTCGCGGCGTAACGCTTGGTCCAATCGACGTCTCGCCACCGCCTGACCAGTGGCGTCTATTAAATAAGGACTGACGAGCCATTGGGATACTGCAGAAGAATCCAATCCGGCAATCAAGAATTGCA
This sequence comes from Gammaproteobacteria bacterium, assembly GCA_019634245.1. The sequence goes on along the minus strand of JAHQVR010000076.1, from coordinate 48,536 downwards.
AGGAGGTGATCGCTGCCCGAATCGGCGGCAGTTCCAGCAGAGGCACACCCAAAGACACATCATATGGCCGACCTATGGCCATTATTTGCTCTGGATTTAGCCCTGGAAAAAACTCTGCATCGAATGCTCGCACCAACGCTTGACGGCGCATGGCAAGGGCTGGCACAACGACACCCATTCGGCAGGTTGGAGATGCCTCGAGTAGTCGCCGACACCGTGCTGCTACCGAGGCCAATTCTTCGGCGCCACCGTCATAGATGGATTGACAACAATTTTGGGGTTCACGACCGAGCAACGGAATGTCATCGCACTGGATGCCGTTTTTTGTAAGCTGCTCCAGGAGCATCTGCTGCAACGGATTGATACTAAGAAATCCGGCTGTTAGCACGTGCTGCGGAATGTCCAACCCCGAAGGCGCCCTGAGTAGTTCAACAACATGCAGTCCCAGCATCGATGAGTCGATCCAACCTTCCTCAAGGCAGCGCCGCTGGTAGCGCTTGCGCCACCGAGCGTAAGCGCATTGATCCTTGGACAAGGGAGTATCATTAGGAACGTTAACCTGCCACTGATGTTCAATGGACCAAGCTTTACCGGCTTCGGCCGCCGCGGCATCTACATTCAGTAGCGACACCAGTGCATCGTTTCCCCGATAGTGAGTCAAGTCCCACTCAATACATTGACGCCACAGTTGACGAGCCGCTAGATCATGCAAAAGGACTTTTTTACTCAGCGACTGCGCGACTGCTAACTGATGAAGCTGCGCCAACCAGGCATCTAACGGAAGTATTTGCGGAGTCTCCCAACTGACAGCTCCCTGAGACATCCGCCAATCTTGATACATCGAGTGATAGTGTCGTGCCAAACGCTGGTTTACCGTTAGCAACACGGCATTTTTCTGCAACGCGTCCTGCCACTCAAAGGTGTCGATGTTTTTGTCAGCCCGGTTCATCACAATCACAATGTTACACTTAGCCTCAGCTCTTGAGTGTGTAATTAGCTAGCGACTGAACCACCCAATTTCCCATCGATAAGTTGGCCCCTTGGAGAACATTGTGTTTGAGTGGATTGCAAGTCCGGAAGCCTGGATTGCCTTGGCAACATTGACTGCCTTGGAGATCGTGCTGGGCATTGACAACATTATTTTCATTTCAATTCTGGTTGGGCGGTTGCCACCGGAACAGCGCGATCGGGGCCGAAAGATTGGTTTGATGCTTGCGATGGGCGCAAGACTTGCACTGCTGTTCTCGATTGTCTGGGTCATGCGTTTAGTGGAACCTTGGTTCACGATTATGGGCAATGAAATATCAGGCAGAGACGCTATTTTAATCGGCGGTGGCTTATTTCTACTAACGAAATCGACGCGGGAAATTCACGACAGTCTCGAATATCACGACCCAAAACAAGCTTCCGTAAAAACGGCCAGTTTCTATAGCGTTTTGATCCAAATCGCCATTCTGGATATTGTCTTTTCACTCGACTCTGTTATCACCGCAGTGGGACTGGTTGAGCAGGTTTCTGTCATGGTTATTGCAATAGTGATTGCCGTAGGGGTAATGCTGATGGCAGCCAAATCGATAAGTGAGTTCGTGGACGCCAACCCGACGATTAAAATTTTGGCTTTGTCGTTCTTGATATTGGTGGGTATGACACTGATCGCTGAGGGTCTCGACTTCCATGTACCTAAAGGCTACATCTACTTTGCAATGGCCTTTTCGATAGTGGTCGAACTCATCAACATACAGATGCGCAAACGAACCACTAAAATGATCCAACTGAGCAAAGGCCAATATACTGAACACAACGAACAGGATGTTTCAGGAAATTCATGAGCAAAAATTCAATTCTAGTCACAGGTGGCGCAGGCTACATCGGTAGCCACGTCGTCAAACTCCTGGGCGAACGCGGTGAATCTGTTGTAGTTCTGGATGATTTATCCACAGGCAATGAAGACGCGGTGCTTCATGGTCAACTGGTAAAAGGCAAAACCGGCGACCGTGAACTGGTTGGCCGCATCTTAAGCGAACACCAGGTAGACACGGTGATGCACTTTGCTGCACACACGATCGTGCCGGAAAGCGTCGAAGATCCACTCAAATACTACGGCAATAACACCTGCAGCACTCGTAGCCTGCTCCAAGCCTGTCAAGAGCACTCAGTGAAGAACTTTGTGTTCTCCTCCACAGCGGCTACTTACGGCATACCGGAAGACAGCACTAAAGGCTGTCATGAAGAGATGGACACGGCTCCGATCAATCCCTATGGCACATCTAAATTGATGTCAGAGATGATGTTGCGAGATTTATCAGTGGCCACCGAGATGAAACATGTCATTCTTCGCTATTTCAACGTCGCAGGTTCAGATCCTGACGGCCGAATCGGCCAGTCGACTAAAGAAGCCACGCTACTCATTAAAGTGGCTGCCGAGGTAGCGCTGGGGAAGCGCAACGAACTGTATGTGTTCGGCACCGACTATCCTACCCCCGATGGCACTGGCGTTCGCGATTATATTCATGTCACTGATTTGGCAGCCGCGCATTTGTCGGCACTGGACTATATGAGAAACGGTGGAGAATCCACGCTACTCAATTGCGGCTATGGTCATGGGTTTAGTGTTCGGGAAGTGATCGACTCCATCAACCGAATTCACGGCTCACCGATAACCGTTGTGGAAAAGCCCAGAAGAGCGGGAGATCCGCCCGCGTTGATCGCTGCGGTAGATAAAATACACGCCACGTTGGATTGGAAACCTCAATTCGACAATCTGGACACTATTGTCGACACCGCATTAAACTGGGAAAAAATCTTACTGAAACGTCAGCACAATCAGGCATAGCGCTGACAACTGCAGTAACGATGTTAGAGCGTGTGATCGAGTTGTAGCCGACCGCTTCTGGCCGAACGCTCCACGAGTATGTCCGAGATCGCTCGGTAGTAATGTAGATGCACCTTTGGAGGCAAATGACTCAATGAGTCTGCCGAAACCTCCAACGCATTCACGCTCGTCAGAGCGGTAAAGGTTTTGCTATCGGCGGTACCTTGAATAAATCCAAGTTCACCCACGCAATCGCCCTCACCGCAGACGCGAATCAGATCATCATTGTCAGTAACTCGAACCAGACCGTCAGTAACAATCAAAAGAGAGCGCAGCGGTGGTTCCGAAGGTGGCAACAAGATTTCATCAACTTCATAAGTTCGCACTTTGACCAATTCCAACAACAACGCTACTTCCACCTCAGAAAACGCTTGAAAAAACGTCTGAGTTTGGAGCTGTCGAATAAATTTTTGTTGTGCGGGCGGGCGCTGTTCAATAATCTTAAAGCTCTCTGCGAACGGTTGTAACGCAGCAGCCATTTCAATCCCACTCTGGAAACGCAGCTCAGGTTTCTTCTCCAATGCTTTGGCTAATACATCAGCGAGCTCTTCGGGTAGGTCCTTGCGTGCATCAGTGAGCCTAGGCGCAGGTTGATTCACTACAATTCTGAACAAATCTTTGACCTTACCTGCCTTGAACAACTGCTTACCAGTGAGCAGTTCAAACAACACAGTGGCCAACGAGTAAAAATCACTAGCCGGGGTCAACTCTCGACCCATGATCTGTTCTGGAGACATGTAGTTAGGTGTGCCAAGGGTTGGCCCTTGTTTTCCCAAGCCTGCAGTGCCTGTTAAACCCACAGCAATACCGTAATCGAGCAGTTTTACCGAGCCATCATCACCGAGCATAATGTTCGCTGGCTTGATATCACGATGCAGAATATCTTGTCGATGGGAGTAGTCCAACGCTCGACAGGTATCAATAATGATCTCTATAGCACGGTGTACTGGCAGAAGCTCCTTCCCCTTACCGAATTCTTTCAGGGATTTGCCCTCGACGGCTTCCATAACCAAATAGTTCAGCTCTTCATATTGGCCTGCGTCATAGACTGTGACAATGTTGCTATGACGCAAGCGCCCGGCTGCAACCACTTCAGTTTGATACGCTCTTTGAGCGCCGGGAACTTTGCCTGTGGATACTTGGGGTTCGCCAATGGGCGAGAGCTTTATGGCCACTTCCCGATTCAGCACATTATCAAGAGCTAAGTGAACCACACCACATGTGCCAGAACCGATCTTGGCACCGATGGTGTAACGCCCGATCTCTGCCGGAACAATAATATCGAGCGGTTTTAACGGCGGTTTTTCGCTGTTTCCCGACTTGAGACTGCTGTCCTTTTTGGAATTCGATACCGGATTATTCAAATGTGGTATCCCATCAGCGCTCCTCCGCCCAGAGGGGGGCACGGGTTCGGTGCGATTGCGAAGGTTGGTCGGCACGAATTTGTCGCGAGTCCTGGCACTGCATAAGTAAGCAAGCTGCGTATCATAACATTCTCAAACACTTTCCCACCAACGGTATCCAAGTGATTGAAAATTCGACAATTCATCAGATTCAAATGTCACGTCAGGTGGCCATAACGTCGAAAGCAGCGACACGACAAACAGAAAATAACAAAACGCTAGAACAACGCTGAATAGCATTCGAACTTCAAAGGTATGTCGAATGACGTGGGCGAGTAAAGATAAGCTCCAAACGAGTAGAACGAAATCCGCCAACCCAGCCGTTAGTGATGCCTGCTCTTCAGATCGCACCAAAAACAGCGGAATGGCAGCGGTGTTGAGCACCGCCCCAGCACCAGCGAGAGCCCCATAGGCTTGGTAAAAACGCTCGGTCCGACCCAAGGCTACCAAGGCAACATAAATCAGTAACCCAGAGAGCGCCAAATCAACAAAGGCCGTACCCACCGATTGAGCGAACCCATAGTGCGTCAAACTGGCCAACACGTAGCTGGTAAAGCTCAGCGATAACGCAATCGTCAATTGATTGCTTCCCGCTGGCAAGTCTTGAGGCTTGGCCATCAAGAATGCAATGTTGAAATACTGGGTTAGCAGCGCAGCCATGACAGCAGACCGAATAGAGTCAACGAATTGTTCACTAAATAGTATCATCGATGACGGTGTATCATTCGATGTTAATAAGAGACCGAACCGGTCTCTTTACCCACAGTTAAAAACCACTATGTATCAACCCGGAACGAACGGACCCTTGAATGAGCGATTCCGCGGGTATCTACCCGTGGTGGTCGATGTTGAGACGGGAGGATTCAACGAACAAACAGATGCATTGCTGGAGATTGCAGCTGTGTTAGTCAACCTCAATGAAGAAGGTGATTTAACACTGGGACAAACGTACAGTACTCATGTAACGCCGTTCGAAGGGGCTAATCTCGATCCCAAGTCCATGGAAGTGAACGGTATAGATCCGGACAACCCATTGCGGGCAGCTCGCAGTGAGCGCGATGCGCTCAACTATGTATTTTCACCCATACGAAACGCGGTCAAAGACGCCGGTTGCACTCGCGCCATCCTAGTGGGACACAATGCGTTTTTTGATTTGAAATTTGTAAATGCAGCCGCAGAACGCACAGGCATCAAACGAAATCCTTTTCATCCATTTAGCTGTCTGGACACAGTGTCTTATTGCGCTTTAGCGTATGGACAAACGGTTCTAGCACGCTCGGTTGCGGCGGCGGGTATGGAATGGAATACCCATGAGGCACATTCGGCCGTCTATGACACGGTCATGACAGCCGAACTATTTTGTCAGGTCTTTAATCGTTGGGAAGCCCTGAATAGGCGATAACGCACCCGTTAGCCGGTAGCAGCTTCATCCACCATTTTTTTCAACTCCCCTGATTCAGAGAGTTCCATGGTGATATCGCAACCACCCACCAATTCGCCTTTGATATAGAGTTGCGGGAAGGTTGGCCACTCTGAATATTTAGGTAAATTTTCCCGAATTTCCATATCGGCAATGACATTAACAAAGGCAAACTCCTGCTCGCAGGCTTTCAATGCCTCAACCGTTCGCATCGAAAACCCGCACATGGGCATCTGTGGGGTGCCTTTCATGTACAGGATCACCGGATTTTCACTCACCTGCTCTTTGATTCGGCTTAGCACATCGCCGTTTTGCTGCTCTGACATGATGAATTGTGTCTCTATTAATAGTGGCAACAACGATTGCGTCCGGCCTGTGCGAACGCAATCGCTATTTAGAATAAACGATTGCCTAACTAGGCTAAGGCTGCAGCAAACCGCTCCGATGCTTTAGCCCAATCGACGACTTCCATAAAAGCATCTATGTAATCTGGACGCTTATTCTGATACTTCAAGTAATACGCATGCTCCCAGACATCCAGTGCCAATATCGGCGTGCCTTGAACATCCGCCACCGGCATGAGCGGGTTGTCTTGATTGGGGGTGGAAGTGACTTCCAACTTCCCATCTTTGACGATCAACCAGGCAAAGCCCGATCCAAATCGAGTAATGCCTGCCTGCTTCAGCTTGTCTTGTAGTTCAGTTTTGGAACCAAACGCTGCGTCTATGGCCGAGGAAAGCGCATCACTCGGAGCACTACCGCCGTCGCACATGGAATTCCAAAACAAAATGTGGTTGTAATACCCACCACCATTATTCCGAACCGCGGGCGAAGTGCTGCCATCGACACCAGCCATCACCGCTTCCAGGCTCTGATCCGCCATGGGCGAATCGGCAACGGCACCGGTAAAATTATTGAAATAGGTACGATGGTGCCGGTCATAATGGATTTCCATCGTTTGCGCATCCACATGCGGCTCAAGTGCGGAAAAATCGTAAGGCAGATCGGGAAATTCAAAAGCCATTAAGCTGTCCTCAAGGAAGAATTTATCTAGTTAAATCCAGACTACCACCGAGCAGTCCGGGCAAATCTCACCCGACTATGGTCGCACCCCTCAGGAACACTGACAAGGGTCATTGCGGGTATTTCACAGGCGTTAGCCGAACAGAGCGGGTTGGCGCGCCTTAAACCTTGTAATACTATCCTCTATCCACTCTCGCAAACGGTATTCAATCATGACCTCACTGATGGCCACCTATGGTCGCTTGCCTATGACCGTTGCGCGGGGCGAAGGTGCACTGATCTGGGATACCGAGGGCAAACAGTATATCGATGCCCTCACCGGAATTGCGGTATGTGCTCTAGGTCACGCCAATCCGGCCATTGCCGAGGCCATCAACGCACAAGCCCGCTCACTGGTGCATGTCTCCAATTTTTACGAGATTCCGCAACAACAAGATCTGGGCAATAAACTGTGTGAAATAGCGAATATGGACAAAGTGTTTTTCTGCAACTCAGGTGCCGAGGCCAACGAAGCGATGCTCAAAATTGCCCGCTTGCATGGACACCACCGTGGAATCGAAATGCCGACAATATTGGTAACCGATACCGCGTTTCATGGCAGAACGCTGGCGACATTGTCGGCAACCGGTAATGCAAAGATCCAAGCAGGCTTTGCACCGATAACCCCTGGATTCAAAATTATTCCGTACAACGATGTCCCGGCCTTGAGTCAGATTTTGTCAGAGGACGCCTCGATTGTGGCAGTCATGCTGGAGCCCATTCAGGGGGAAGGTGGCATACAAGTGCCGGACGCCGAGTACCTTAACAAGGTTCGTGCACTGTGCGATGCACATCAGTGTCTGTTGATGCTTGACGAAATTCAGACTGGAATAGGTCGCACAGGGGCTTGGTTCGCCCACCAGCACAATGGAATACTCCCTGATGTCATGTCGCTGGCAAAATCGCTGGGCAATGGTGTTCCCATCGGCGCGTGCTTGGCTCGCGGTCATGCAGCACAGTTGATGCAACCCGGTTCACACGGCTCCACCTTCGGTGGCAATCCTCTCAGTTGTCAGGTCGCCACCACCGTGCTCGATGAAATTCAACGGCTAGACCTTATCCATCGTGTCAATGAGCTATCCGAGCGTTTCATGCAAAGCTTTCATTCGGCCTTTCACAATCAACCCGGCGTGGTGGAAATCCGTGGCAGAGGGCTCATGATTGGAATTGAGCTGGAAACCGACTGCATTGAACTGATGGCCCGTGGTTTGGAACAAGGCATATTACTCAACGTGACCGCGGGCAACGTGGTTCGATTGCTTCCCCCGTACATACTGAGTGATCAGCAAGCGGACGAAATCGCTAGTAAGGTAATCAACTTGGTTAATCAATTTCTCAGTGAAAAACACTCCCAGGAAAACGCCTAAGATGCGTCACTTTCTCTCTGAACTGGATTTAACCCAAGAAGAGTTCCTTAGTATCATACGGCGTGGAAGCGAATTTCGTCAGGCGTTTGAAAAAGGCATCACTGAAGCCTTACTCCCACGGCGTGTGCTGGGCATGATCTTCGAAAAATCTTCTACTCGCACACGGGTCTCATTCGAAGCCGGTATGACCCAACTGGGAGGCCATGCTATCTATCTATCACCCAATGACACACAATTAGGTCGCGGGGAGACGCTAACTGACACCGCAAACGTGTTGTCCCAGATGCTCGATATAGTCATGGTTAGAACCTTCTCGCATGAAGCGCTGGAACAGTTCACCCAATCCTGCACGATACCGGTAATCAACGGGCTTACCGACCTATTGCACCCCTGCCAATTGCTGGCTGACATGCAAACATACGCCGACTATCGCGGTAGCATAGAAGGTAAGACTGTGGCTTATGTTGGAGACGGTAACAACATGTGTCACTCATACATGAACACAGCCGCATTGCTCAACTTCCAACTACGCATTGCCTGTCCAGAAAAATACTCGCCGGAGGCAGCCATCCGCTCAAGCACTCAGGCGAACATCGAGTACTGCCACTCACCCATGGATGCCTGTGACGGCGCCGATCTGGTGGTGACCGATGTTTGGTCCAGCATGGGTCAAGAAGCTGAGCAGGCTGAACGAGAGCAAGCCTTTCAAAACTATTGCATCACCGAGCAGCATATGGCCGCTGCCCATAAAGATGCACTATTTATGCATTGTCTACCCGCACATCGCGGAGAAGAGGTGAGTGCTGAAGTTATCGATGGCCCGCAAAGCGTTGTCTGGGACGAAGCTGGAAACCGGCTGCACTCTCAAAAAGCTCTGATCGAATTTCTGCTCAAATAACTGGCATCAAGCTTGCTGGGAGCTTCACTATGTTCGTGAAACTCTTTAAATGGTGGTTGCACAATGAAAGATTGGAAGCAGACATCAACTCGTAAAGCATTCGCAATACATCTCGTTTTAAGTCTACTCATTTTCTCAACCCTCGTGTTCACCATGCTCGTTTTCTGGTTCCCCGGAAAACTGTTCTACCTCGACGGCGGTTGGCAAGGGCTTAAAATTGTCGCGCTGATCGACATTGTTCTTGGTCCAGCAATGACACTGTTTTTGTTTAAACCTGGTAAGAAAAGCTTGGTGTTTGATATGTCGGTGATCGCCAGTATTCAGATAGCAGCACTGGTTTTCGGATTCTATACCACCTACCAGCAACGCACCGTCGCGATCGTATTTTCTCATGAAGGTTTTAGCACCGTGTCCGCAACAGCCCATAAAGAAGCTAATGAACAGCTTTTGCAAAAAAGCAAAGAGCCATCACTGGTGAGTGAGTTTGATGCAGGCCGACCCGCCTTGCTCAGTACGCCACTACCGAATGCAGACAACTTTGGTAAGTTCATGGCAGACCTTTTAAACGGTCTGCCAGAGCCGCACGAGCGCTCAGATAGGTACAGCCTGCTCAAAGACCACTCAGAGGAAGTGGCAAAGCGGTCTCATAATGCAGAAGCTCTCGATGTGCTGCCTCATGCTGAAGCTATCTACGCGGCGCTTGAAAAACACGATCGCAGCTTGAACGATACTGAAGTCGTTCCCTTTAAAACGCGCTATGCGTCGGGCGAGCTCCTGTTTGATCCTTTGAATGTTAAAATCATTGACTACATTCCCAAGCCTAAAGCGGCTGCAACATCAACCGCAGAACTGGGTGATAACTGAGCTTTACAAGTTATCGAGTTTTCTTTTACCATCGGTGGTTTATCTGATTCACTTTAAGGGATTTCAGTATCAATGAGCGACAGAGCAGCAAAACTGGCCAAATACAAAGCTGATGCCCTCGCCCAGCTTGAAAAAGCGGGCGAGTCAAACATCGACGACGCATTGCTTAGCAAGCTGGTCGACAATCTTAAGCTGGTTATAGACAACAAAGATGCATTAGCTGTAGCTGGGTCCGACCCTTCCGAATTAGAAACGGTGCGGAAAAACTTTGTGGTTAAGAAACTTAAAATTTCCGATCCGGAAAGAGGCGCTGAAGCGGTAAACGCCGTAGCGAAAAAAATGGCCGATAGCCGAATGAAAAACCGAGCGGCCTTCTACTACCTACTGCAAAAGTCGCTCACCTAACCTAGCGCCCTTGCAGAAGTGGCCATTGCCGATCTTTATCTGACACTGCTACCTCAGCACGAATAGGCCAGTCGATACCGACAGCAGGATCGTCCCAGCGAATGCCACATTCTGCCTCGGGTGTGTAAAACGCAGACACCATATAAGCCACTTCACTGTCCGCTTCAATCACTTGGTAGCCGTGTGCAAATCCCGCGGGAACATACAACTGAACACCATTGGAGTGACTTAATTCCGCGCCGTACCACTGGTGCAGCGTGGCCGAACCTGGCCGCATATCCACGATGACATCGTATACTCGGCCACGGGTACAACGGACCAGCTTGGTTTCGCCATACGGATCGCGCTGGTAGTGCATTCCGCGCGTAACTCCGACCGCAGCCGAATAGGCCGCGTTGGCTTGTTTCCAATCTACTACCAACCCGCGCTCTGCAAATTCCATCTCACAGAAAGTGCGGGCAAAAAAACCCCGATTGTCGCCGTGACGCTCAGGTGCGATCAAGAAAGAACCCGCCAAAGGTGTTTCCGTGAAAAGCATATGGCTAGTATTCGCGAGAATCTTGCCAAATTTTCCAGGGCGCTTTGTCCTCGTTCCATAGGGTCTCCAGCACCTGCTTATCTCTGAGTGTATCCATCGCGTGCCAAAAGCCTCTATGCTGGTAGGCGGAGAGCTGCCCATCTTCAGCCAGTTTTTCCAACGGCTCTTTTTCCCAGAACACCGAATCGTCATCGATGTAATCCAGAACACCGGGTTCCAGAACAAAAAAACCACCGTTGATCCAGGCACCATCACCTTGCGGCTTTTCTCTGAAACTCGAAATTTTCCCAGAATCTTCGGCCAGTTTAAAAGCACCAAAACGCCCCGGTGGCTGAACAGCTGTTAACGTGGCCAGTGTTTTTTGTTTCTGATGAAATTGAATGACCGCCGGAATATCCAGATCCGTCACACCATCGCCGTAGGTGAAGCAAAAAGTCTCACCATTTAAAAATCGTTTCACCCGCCTCAAGCGTCCACCTGTGCCACTGTCTTCGCCGGTGTCAATGAGTGTTACGCGCCAATCTTCAGTATGCGATCGGTGTAACTCCATTTCGTTAGTGTGTAAATCGATGGTTACATCGGCCGTTTTTAAAAGATAGTTGGCAAAGAATTCTTTGATGATTTCACCTTTGTACCCACAACAAATGATGAAATCATTGATACCGTGCGCCGAATACACCTTCATGATGTGCCATAGAATCGGACGTCCACCGATTTCAACCATCGGCTTAGGCCTAAGAGAGGTCTCTTCAGCCAGACGTGTTCCTAGGCCACCGGCTAATATGACTGCTTGCCTCATGATCTAAACTAACCGCCTGCTAAATCTCGAATTTCAGAAGGGGGCGTATATTTAATGGAAAACAGTACCGCATTGCTCTCACCCGACTCTAAGTCAACCTGAGATTTTTGACGTCGATAGCGAAAGGACGCAGCCGCTGTCCAGGCTCGAGAATAACGCCAGATCAATTTAGGCTCAAAGCTCAAGAATCGACGAGCAAATTCATCGTCATTGGTCGAATTAAGCACATCAGGTTCGTAAGCACGGACACGGAATGAAAAATCTAATAGTGGCCGCAAAGTGCGCTCGAAGTCACCGACCGCCTCGAAGGATTCCACCTGTCGCCCAACATCGCTGGGAAATACATCAACACCCAACCTAGCACTATATTGGTTGACGCCCGCATCTTTTCGAACAGTGATGTTAGCCAACCAACCATCAGTGGTTTCTATCGGGAGCTGTACCAGGGGGTCATCGTTACCGGCGCGAAAAAGATCCGAGTCGTCAGTCTCGGTTTGATAGATACCCAACTGTAAACCTAAGTTCAACGTTGGGGACAGCAGACGATCGTATCCCAAACGAAACGTTTTAGTATTGGATAATGACTTACGCTTCGGGTCTCGCAGTATCAAAGGCTCATCGGCATCGATCTCTTTGTCTTCAAATGGGATAACAAGCGAATTATCTGGTTCGGTTAACGCTTCATACTGACTGTATCCAATCAGCGCAGATACCTGAACTAGAGGTGTAAGATCGTATTTATACTTCAACGTTAACGCTACTTCCGAGAAATCATCAAGCTCATCATCGATAGTAAAAGGGGTATCTAAATCATCAATGGATAAGTCACCGGGTACCTCCTGGCCTTGATTCTCAGGTAACAGTAGCCATTGGTCTCGAATCGCGTCAGCAGGACTCGTCAGCTCGTGCGTTACATCTGTGTAGGTAATTCCGGTTTCAATGCTGGAGCGCCGACTCAGGTTATAACTGAACCTGGGGCTTACGATAATTCGAGTACGACCCACATTATTATCTTGTGTCGTACTCGCACCGGTATCCGCGGCGGTGGAACTAATGTCGGTAATGTCTGAAGAAATATCCCGACTGGGTGTGTCCCGCTTCAGATTAAACCCCAAACCAAATTCACTGCGAGGCCGTTTCCAAATCGATTCAATAAAGAGTATTTGATTCGAAGACAACTCTTCGCTAGCCACATCACCCTGAGCGAGTAACCCATCGATACGCAACAACCCTCTGATGGACGCAGCTTCGGATTCACGATTTAACCCCAGCGAGCCAACCACGCGCGTGGCATTTACTCCGTTCGATTGCCCGGGTTCTAAACGGTAGTTATCATCAAATCGTTGATCAAGAGCCACTGACGGCTCGAACACCCAGACATCGGCATTTGCGTTCGAAATAATACCGAAGGCAGCCACAGCTAGACATAGATGACGTACGGAACCGATCAAAGCCATCAACGAAACCCCACAGTATGCGTTCAGGCCGCTTACGGTACGACGACCACATCACCGCTTTGTAGAATGATGTTTTGTTCCAAATTTCGACCACGCTTGATATCGCGAAAGTCGAAACTGTAGGTTCGCTCTTGCCCGTCTTGTCGCCTTAAAACCTGGATACTACGTTCAGAGGCGTAAGGGGTGGTGCCACCAGCCAACGTCAGAGCTTGAACGACATCAACATACCTGCCGAGCGTGAACTGACCTGGTTTGTTGACTTCGCCGAGTACAAAGACAGTGTAACCCGACACTTTGTCCACAGAAACTGTCACCTCTGCGTCAGGAACGAACCGCTGCAAGCGCGCGCGGATTTCATCCTGAACTTCCACAGGCGTTCTTCCCGATACTTGGAGATCACCCACTAAAGGGAAGGAAACTCCGCCATCAGGCCGAACCAATACCTCCCGGTCCAGATCTTTTTCTTTCCAAACCGAGATATGCAGAACATCCTCAGGGCCGATTCGGTATTCCAAGCTATTGACACTCTGCGCACCAGCCGCCGCCGTTGTCAGAAGTGCGACAAAAAACGATAGCGCAGCCAGGCATCGCGAGGATTTTTGACGAAGATAAGACACTGACAACATGGACGTACGCTCCTGGTCCCACGCCATTAGGATGGGTTGAAAAACCGACAAATGGTAAGTATGGCCGAAGTATAGCTAACTATGTCCGGTCTTTAGCATCCAGATGAGCAGCAGTAGAGAGGATTTACAGTTTAATCCGGTACTTTGGCTACCTACAGAGTGACTGAGAATTGTCACCAAAGTTCGGTCAAAAGCGCATGGTTTCGACTTTTCGGGACTGTTTCGGTCCTAAGCGCACCCGCAGCATAGGCTCGCTGAGGCGATAAAATTACCGCAAATAGGGGTTACTGAACCGTACCGACAACGGTGGCAATGACTTCATCGCGCAATTCGGTATTGTCGTAAATCGTACGGAACATATCCACCTGGTCAATCTCTTCGCCGTAGGAAAAAACATGTGCCAAATGCCCGTAGGAGAAGGGTTGATAACGCAGTTCAGCCTGCACGGTATACGAGCCTGACTGTGGCAACGACAATTGGTAGGTGACCGTATCTGAACCTTGGTTAAAGTCCGGATCGGTGCTGGCACCACCGGTCACTGCAACGTCTACATTGACTGCGTTTTTGTCAAAGCCCATCGGTGTAATTCGGTTGTCTTTTAGAAAGTTGAAGCTATTCAATAGAGAGTGAGTACGTACTCCATCCGAATTACCCGTAACCCCTTGATAGACCTGTACTTGATTAGCGTTGGTTATAACATCGTAGTGGGGTTCCCAACTGGAGGGATCAGCATCTTCATCCACTCCGTTTATACTGCCATTGGCATTCATCGAACCACTTTCAAACACCACCAAACCCGCAGCATCTGTGATAACGAGATGTATGTAGGCGCGTCGAGAATGATAACCACTAGGAAGCTTATGACCAGCATGATTGGTTACCTTCAAATCAAAGCTAACTCCATTGCCGGTTTTTTGCTGGGCTAATAGCTCCAACGTAGCGCTCGACTTCAGAAATTCGCGATTGCGAATTATCGACGATTGAAAATCAATATTTGGATCAATACCAAGCTCTTCAGAATAGTTGTCCATCATGGTCTGCATGATGGTATTGGCCCCTAAAAAGGTATGCTCGGCGAAGTCGTCTCGCGACACAGAGCTACCCAGGTTAGCAATGGGCACGGCCTGGCTCAGCGTCGGCATATGACAACCCTGACAAGTATCATCCGGTGAGCCATTATTAAATGCACTCTCCTTCCACTCTGTATACATGGTTTGTTCAGCGAAGTGGGTTCCCACTAAATTGCCTTCGGTATCCACAACGTCAACATCCAAGTTATGGCAGGTTGCACACATCTCAGAGGTGCTTATGTGCAGCGAATACTGTGGTGAGAATCCCGACTGTTGAATCATGTACGCAGCATCCGGATCTGCATACTGCCCATAGGCAGGTCGATCGCTGCGGTTTTCTTCAGAATAGGTTGCTATGGTGAAACCACCGGACATACTCGATTTGTCCCCAAAGCCTACGTCTTCGATCTGGTGACATGCGGTACAACTAATGCCATCCATCGCATGATTAAATAAATCGTTTGTATTATCTGCATCGTAGTATCCTTCAGCGACTACCGCGCCACTGGCATCAAGTGCATCAAACAACTGAATGGGTTGGCCTGTCTTCTTCGCCAATTCATTGGCCATCGGAGCATGACAGCGCGTACATTTGTCATTGATCTCATCCGACAGGTTGGGGTACAAATGAAGCTCTGTTGCTACGATCGCGTGCCAGTACGGGTCTCGTGCTCCCTGCGCCATAATGCTACTTTCCCAGGCAGTGCCAATGGACACGTTGCGAGGTACTTCCGCCTCAACGACAATCATCGTGGCCGCTTCAATCGGAGCACTATCGGTATGGCAAGTACCACAAGCAGAACTACCGGAGAAATGATCGCCTTCAAAATTGGTATCAGCTAGTGCAAGGTCGGGTAAAAGCCCCCGCGCCTTAGCCGGCACTACAAACGACGTGCCGCCACTGTCTTCTGATGAACAAGCCGCCACAGATAACACTGCCCCCAGCATCAGAAACGTTCGCAAAGTCTGATTTAATCGGCTTGTTGTTAACAGCACAGTCGAATCCTCGTTGGGCAGGGTCACAATGGATGGAACAACCCCCACTCTCTCTTCCTTAGTAGCGGCTTTTACGAAAACAGGTTAAATTTTCACTGTGCAGTTCGTCACTACCTACATCACGCCACACGGCTAATAATCAGAAGGTTCCAGAATTGTGACGATGTCGTCGTAATAGGTAACCGACCATATGGTTCCAGGGAAAACTTCACCATCGCCTTGCGCCCAGACATCCAATGGAGCCTCCGGCAAATTTGCCACCAAAGTATCTTTGGACAGTACGGTGGTGCCGTCCGTCGACAGGTTGATTCTTAGTATCTTCTTCCCACCGAAACCTGCGGTGACCAAATCACCGTACATCGCACCGGAAAAATTGCTAGCTCGATAAGCCGTTAAACCATTGGTTGATCCACCTATGGTGGTCAGCGCGCCATCCTGACCGGGTGCTTTGAAGGTGCACTCCTCCGGGTTCGCCGATACCTCGATGGGAGACTGCGGATTGGAACCATTGAATTTATTGTTTTTACTGCCACGCGTTGGGTTCGGGTGTCCGCCGTAGGAACCTTTGGTCACCAGATGTAAATTATCCGGGAAGTTCGATCCGCCAAACGCAATGTAATTATTCGAACACCCCGACGGCGGTGAACCCCAATCGGAGTTAGACCCGTTATCCACCGTGTAGAGCATCCCGTTTGGCGTCATGGCGATGTCATAGGCGTTTCTATACCCAGTTGAGTAGATCTGCACCGGACCACCGGCCACCAGTTTCGCCTGATTCTTGCCATCGTTGCCACCGAATGGATCGTTGGCATCATTCACACCAGGTCTGTCTTCATCATCTAGTGTGGGCAGGTCATACGTGCCTCCACCGATGGCGTTGACATCAATTTCCAGTACCGCAGCACTCAACGCGTATTCCGGTATTTTTACGAACCGAAAAGATGGCGCTCCCTCATTGGTATGCCCACCGGTGACCAGTAAAATTTTTCCGTCTTTCATCAGCAAGCCATTAGGCACATGATTCTCTTCAGAACGTGGCAGACCGCGAACGACGTCCTGCTTAAGCCATCCGCCACCGTTTTTGGTGAGCTTGTGCAAGATGCCTGAATTAGTATCTAAATTCTTGTCGTTAGGTTGCTGCGAACCTCCCCCATTGGGTGTGCCACCACCACCGCCTTGGCGGGGGTCACTGGACGCCACCCAGATCACCGGTGCAGCCGCTGTACCTGTGACCAATAATCCGGTGATTAGCCGTGTATTGAGGGAGTTATTGACATCTCCGTCATCATCATGGTTCTTGACATTCTTTACGCTACTGATGGTCTGAGCCACACTGCCGGAATAGTTCCCATTACCCGCCCGCGTGACGTTCAACACTTTTATTAACCCATCACCTTCAGCGACGTATAACTTGCCATCGGGCCCAAACTGCAGTGACGTGGGCTTATCTAACGTCACTCCAGCTAACGTCTTAGTGGTGAAATTAGTCGGAACCCCATTGGGGTTAACCACTTGCCCTTCGAGCATCAGCTCGACGTTTTGATTGTTGCCATCATGAACCACTTCGACCGTGGCCGTTTTAGTTCCTTCCGCATTTGATCCAAATCCGATATTGACCTGTTTGGTTTCACCCGGCGCTAACGTCATCGGGGAAAACTGCATATCAAAGGCAGCAGGATTGTCTCCACCTAATATGATGTCACTGACGTTGATGTACGGTGCGCCAGCTTGACCTTCATTCTCTAAAGTGAGTTGCTTGACGATGGTTCCACCCAAAGCCACTTGACCCAGGTTTAGTGGGTTAGACGGCGTCGTTAGATCACTGGTGAGTGGATAGCGGGCTTCGCCAGAGGCAAATAACGAGTAGGGATTGGTTGCGCCTTCTATGGTTAATCTCAAGGCGGCAGATTTCTTACCTGGATAGGTAGGATTTAAGGTAACGACCACATTGACCGTATCGCCCGGCTGAAGCGTGGTAAAACCACCGAAAGATGTCGAAAATTCATCAGGATTAGCGCCAATTAACGTCGCTTCATTAATCATAATAGGCTCGGCCTCAGGTCCACCGGTGTGCGACAGAGTCACCTGTTTGCTGGCCGACTCTCCCATGATCAGCAGCCCGACATCAAAGCTCGCAGGATTCACAGACAAACCACTGATACTTTGCACGTGGCCAGCACCGCGGAGATCGATGCGAATTTTTCCCGGCTCGCTCACACTACCGGTGCCGTTATCTCCATCGGTTCCGGCCGTGGTCTCTTGTGCGGAGACGGGCGAGGCTGTCGCCACAATCACCAGCGCAGAAGCGATCGCGAAATTGATAATCCAAGTTAAGGTCTTCTTCAACATGTTTGCTGCCATGCCCGCAACGTCCGAGGAACCACACCGACAAAATGCAATTTCTGTACAAATTTTGAGGGTTAGTTGGCGTTGGGCGGATATCTTTGTGTTTAGACGATAAAAAAAGGCCACAAATGCGGGTAGACTGTCCTCCGGTCGTCCCTTGATACTGTCCCGTTCACGCTCTTATGTTGCCCACTCCACACCCATTGTTTGCCCACCTTTTACTCACCTTCGGCGTGCTCTTGAGTGCGGCTGCCTTAGCAGCGGAGCCGGTAGCAGCGACGGGCCCTCTGGATCAACCCCAGACGGCGGCCCCGGGCAGCCCGCAACCATCGACAACATCGGCGGAAGAGCTAAAAGAGGAAGTGCGCGAAGAGCAGGAAACCTTAGAACAATTACCCCGCGAAGAACTAGAAGCCAGTGCAGAAGCAGGAGAACGCGCCGCGCAGGTCGCGCTAGGCGTTGACTATGCGAAAGAAGCCCAATTGTTGAGCTTCGCACCGGTAGCCGCAAACGCAGCGGCCAGCGACGCCGTTCGGTGGTACTCGATCGCGGCCCAGCGAGGATTTCCCGGTGCACCTTCCCTGGATCTTGCTGGTGTTCGCTTCTTCCCAGTTCGCGTTCAGCGATCGTCGCAGTAACCCTTTAGGCGTTAAATTTTTGCTGCCATGTCGGTAGCAAATCTCCGCGATGAGCACTGGCATGGAAAACCGCTCTGGCAATCGCTCTGGAGACACACACAGACGCAGCATGACCGAGTAACAGTGCGTCACTCACTGGGTCGTTGAGGGTTTGCTGACCAGTTGCAAGTGAAAACATCAGGTCTCCATCGAGAAGTGTGTGGGCAGGCACTAGAGCTCGAGCAAAACCATCCTGACTAGCCACCGCCAATCGCTTGAGCTGGGATTTTGTCAGTGTGGCATCTGTCGCCACAATGCCAATGGTGGTGTTGGTGTGAGTGTCTGCAGATACCTGCATGGCTGAGAGTTTTTCGCTGCTAGGTTCAGACAGACCAAAGGTACCAGCTGCCACACCCCGGCCGCCGAATTCGTCATTTATTTCCCACGGAGCTGCCCAGAACTCCGAGCCCGTCGGTACCACCGCATCCCCAACCGCATTGACAGCGACCAATGCGCCAATGGTAACCCCTGAGGCTAAGGTTAGAGACGCAGAGCCAAGCCCTCCTTTCAACGTTGCTACCATCGCCCCTGTACCGGCCCCAACAGAGCCTAACTCAAAGGTCTCGGTGCAATTAGTCAATGCCTCACTACCCAGTTGGCTATAAGGGTTTTGTCGCCATTGTTTGTCGCCACCATTAATAAGATCAAACAAGATAGCCGCCGGCACAATCGGTACTTTTGTCGAACCCACTGCGAACCCTTTATTCTGTTGCTTCAGCGTGTTCGCTACACCCGACGCAGCATCCAGTCCAAACGCCGACCCACCCGAGAGTACCAACGCGTCTATTTGAGACACGAATTTATCGGGTTCCAATAGCGCTATTTCACGAGTACCCGGCGCCCCACCCATGACATCGACACTGGCCACGAAGGGCTGCGCTGCCGTAAGCACAGTGACCCCGGATTTCAGCTGCTGGCAATGCGCATTCCCGACCAATAACCCAGGGACGTCCGTTATTAAATTGCGCGGGCCTGCTTGCATCAAATGCAACGTCCTCCGTCAACTTCCATGGCAATGCCAGTAATCATACTGGCTTCATCCGAACATAAAAAACAGGCGGCATTAGCGATGTCTTCCGGTGTACTAAAACGCCCCAATGGGATGGTGCTGATAAATTTTTCACGCATCTGTGGGGTATCCTCACCCAAAAACGACTTCAGTAATGGGGTCTCGCCAGCCACCGGGTTTATCGCATTAACCCGAACTCCATGAGGTGCTAATTCGACGGCCATACTTTTGGTGGCCGTGATCATCCAACCTTTGGAGGCGTTATACCAACTTAATCTTGGCCGAGGGCTTATACCCGCGGTTGATGCAACATTGAGTATTACGCCACTTCCCTGCGCTTTCATAATAGGCACCAGATAGCGACTACAGAGAAACACCGATTTCGCATTCACCGCCAGCACGCGGTCAAAATCTTCTTCACTGATATTCTCCATCGCATCAGGTAAATGGGTGACACCGGCATTGTTTACCACTATATCGATATGCTTAAGATGCTCTTTAGCCCTGTCACACATGGCTCGCATACTCCCATCATTCGATACATCAACGGCACAAGGCTCGGCATTGTCCCCCAGAGCATCGGCCATTCCTCTGGCGGCAGACTCATTAATGTCGGCGATCAATACCTTTGCGCCCTCCGCTATAAACTTTGCGGCTATTCCTGCGCCAAAACCCGACGCAGCCCCTGTCACAACGGCGTGCTTATTTTCCAGTCTCATTGTTCACCTGTTCAGCCGTGTTTAGCGGCCACTGTTTTTAATGTTGAGAAACCATACAGAGCTTCAAACCCTTTTTCACGTCCATGGCCTGACTCACCCACACCACCAAAGGGTAACTCAACCCCACCGCCGGCCCCATAGTTATTGATGAACACCTGACCCGCGCGCAGGCTTTTCGCCATACGCATTTGCCGACTACCCTCACCAGTCCATACCGAGGCCACCAAGCCGTATCGCGTTCCATTTGCGATCGCTATGGCCTCATCTTCATCTGAAAACGGAATCACAAGCAATACCGGACCAAATATTTCCTCTTGAGCCAATGTGTGCGTTGACGGCACACTATCAAAACAGGTTGGTAGAACAAAATGCCCAGACGCCAGAGCTTGAGGCAACAACTCACCACTAGCCACTTGTGTCAAATCGTCCCCTTCAGCAAGAAATTGCTCAACCCGTTGTTTTTGTTTGGCAGAGATAAGCGGCCCCACCGACGGATCGTCCAAGGCAGGCCCTACTGTTAACGAGGCGATTCGCGAGGCCAGCTCGGACACGACCTGTTCGTGTACAGATTCCTGCACGAGAATCCTTGAAGCAGCCGAACAGGTCTGGCCGGCATTCTGGATACCAGAGTTCAACAAAAACGGCAGGGCGTCCCGGAGATTGGCATCATCAAAGACGATTTGCGCCGACTTTCCACCGAGCTCTAAGGTGACCGGTGCCACGTGCGTCGCCGCGGCTTGTTGAACCGATTTTCCAGCTTCCACAGACCCAGTAAACGACACATGATGCACCTCTGGATGAGCACTCAGGTAGTGCCCTACTTCTGCACCCAACCCCGGCACCACATTCAATGCACCAGCCGGCAGACCTGCTCTATGAGCCAGTTCAGCAAACGCCAAAGCCGTTAAGCACGCCTCCTCTGCAGGCTTCAAGATGGTAGCGTTACCCATAGCGAGTGCAGCCCCGATAGATCGTCCGATAATTTGCATTGGATAGTTCCACGGAACAATATGCGCTGTGACACCATGTGGTTCGCGTAACGTGTAGACGGTGTAGCCTTCCAAATACGGCAAGGTACTGCCGTGTACTTTGTCGGCTGCTCCCGCATAGAACTCACAGTAGCGAGCCAATGCGATGGCATCATTGCGAGCTTGCGTTAACGGCTTGCCCACATCCAACGCCTCAAGATGAGCTAACTCTTCAATATGATCCAACACCAAAGCACTGAGCTTTTGCAGCACTCGTCCACGCTCTAAAGCCGTGGAACCACCCCATGGCCCGCGCAGAGACAACTGGGCAGCCGCAACAGCTGCATCGATATCTGCTGGACAACCCTTGGCAATGTCGGCCAGCGATTGACCCGTCGAAGGATTTTGCAAAGTCAGAGTGTCACCCGAGGCCGAATCTACCCAAGATCCATTGATAAAACACTGCCGGGAATCCAGGTTAAAACTGTCCAGTACTGACATAAATCGCTATGACCTCTTAGTTTGGGTAGGTAGGCTAGGAGCAGCCGCAATGAGAGCCTGAGTGTAATCGTGCGAGGGTGAGTTGAACACCTCCTCGGTAGCACCGCGTTCAACAATCTGTCCGCGACGCATCACCAACACACGATCAGTCACATTGCGAACCACTGACAGATCGTGTGAGATAAACAGATAACTCAATGCATGATCTGCTGCGAGCTTAGCCAGCAGATCTAAGATGGATGCCCTGACTGACACATCCAGTGCTGACACTGCCTCATCCAATATGATCAAGGCAGGCTTTATAATTAGGGCGCGTGCAATCGCTATGCGCTGCCTTTGTCCACCTGAAAATTCGTGAATGTATTTTTGCGCATCATCCGCAGCTAAGCCAACAGCCTCCAAACTTTCAATCACTAGACGATCACGATCCCGACCCACAGGGGGGGTTGGCAATACATGCAACGGTTCTGCGACAAGTCGTGCCACACGGTGGCGAGGATTAAAGGACCCATAGGGATCTTGAAAAACGACTTGCATTTGACGGCGAGTGGATTTTGATAGCTCCTCTAATCCGCTGATCACTTGACCGTTCAAGCGTACCGATCCACCAGACACAGGCGCAAGACCCAACAAGGCGCGAGTCAGGGTCGATTTGCCACAACCACTTTCACCCACCAAACCCACACTTTGACCTTTTTTAATATCCAGGTCCACATCATCAACAGCTCGAAAGAATTGTTGGGCTCTAAATAATTTCCTGGGTAGCGGATAATCACAAGTTAATCCGCGAACCTCCAGCAGGGACTCTTCACTGATCGCCTTACCATGGTCGCTAGGGACATGGCTGGAGCTCTCAAACAACGTTTTCGTGTAAGGATGATTGATCGTTTGAAACACTTCAGGGATATCTCCCCTATCAACGATTTCACCGTTTCGCATAATAATAATTCGGTCAGCAGTATCTGCAACAACAGCCAAGTCATGCGATATCAGAATTAACGCCATGCCTTCACTTTTTTGTAGCTCTTTAAGAAGGTTGAGTATTTCGGCCTGGGTAGTGACATCCAAAGCTGTGGTTGGCTCATCTGCAATCAGCAGTTTCGGTTTTAAGGCAATTGCCATGGCGATCACCACACGCTGCCTTTGACCACCGGACAATTCGTGAGGATAGCGATAGGGTGAGAACTGACTATTCGGCAATCCCACTTTTTCCAATGTTTCGCACGCTATTGACCAGGCATTACCTCGAGACATATTCGAATGCAGCTCTATACATTCGGCCACCTGATGTCCGATGGTCTGAACAGGATTCAGAGCCGTCATTGGCTCTTGAAAGATCATGCTGATGTGGTTACCTCTAACTTCGCACATGGCCTGCTCACTCAGCGCATCCAGGCGCTCCCCATCAAATTCAATATCACCAGAAACTGTTGATGGTTCGGGCGTCAGCCGCAGAACCGACAGCGCTAACATCGATTTTCCTGAACCACTTTCGCCGATGATGCCTAGCACTTCTCCCGAGTGAATGTGTAGAGAAAGATCAGAGAGAATGACATTCCCGCCGATACTTAGCTCGAGTTCGTTTATTGACAACAAAGGCTGCATCGCTATTGCCTTTGTATTCGCATGCGTGGATCTAGCCAGTCTCTTAACCCATCACCTAACAAATTCAATCCAAGCACGGTGAGCACAATCGCAAGTCCAGGAAATAAGGCCAGGTGCCAACCGAGTGCAAACAAAGTTTGACTCTCAGCAAGCATTCGTCCCCAGCTCGGTATTGGTGGTTGAGCACCTAAACCAACGAAAGATAAACCGGCTTCAGCCAAGACGCCCAGAGAAAACTGAATGGTGCCTTGTACGATTAACAAGTTCGTTACATTGGGCAATATATGTTCAATGGATATACGCACGCCACGTTTCCCGGCAACCCGCGCAGCCATGACGAATTCACGAGTCCAAAGGCTGATCGACGCTCCACGCGTAATTCGAGCAAATACGGGAATATTGAAAATTCCGATAGCAATAATGGCATTCACAGCACCGGGGCCGAACACCGCTGTGATCATGATGGCGATCAATAACGCAGGAAACGCAAATACCAAATCGTTCGAGCGCATGATAATTTCATCAATCCAAGACCCTTTAAGTGCCGCTGCGGTTAACCCCAACGGTACTCCCACGGCCATGCCGATAACAACCGCAACAATAGCTACGGCAATGGACGTGCGCGCACCGACCATCAACATGGAGAGCATGTCTCGGCCTAAATGATCCGTGCCGAGCCAATGTAGACCGCCCGGCTTTACAAAACGATTGGAAATATCAACGCCGGTTATATCGAATGGCGTCCAAAGGAAGGACACTAGAGCAGCGCTAAAAAATACAAATACTAGAACAAAGCCAATAACCAAGCCTCGGTGCCTGATGAATGAGCGGTTAGACATGCAGGCAACCTAGGCTATGCCACGCCGCAGTCGAGGATCGACCCAGGCATACGCAAGATCCACCATAAAAGTGACACACACCACGGCGAATACCAACAACATGATTACTGATTCAACAACAATTAAATCCCGAGACGCAATACTTTGAAAAACCAACCGGCCAAGACCAGGAAGAAAGAACACATTCTCAATAATGATTGCACCTGCAAGCAAAAAAGAGAATTGCAAACCAACGATGGTGAGTACCGGTATCAGTGCATTGCGTAACGCATGCCGCCACAAGGCTTGCCGCCTAGTGAGCCCCTTGGCCCTAGCCGTTCTTAAGAAATCTTCACCCAGAACATCCAACAACGACGAACGCATCACTCTGGTCAATATGGATGCCTGAGGAAGTGCTAGCGCAACGGCGGGCAATGTCAATGATTTCATCGCAGCGAAGAAACCCGCGTCCCAACCCACAAATCCGCCGGCTGAGAACCAACGTAATTTAATCGCAAAAAACATCACCAACAACATGGCAAACCAAAAATTGGGAATCGCTATACCCAGTTGAGTCGTGCCCATTACCGCGGTATCCAAAACGCCTCCACGACGACTCGCCGCGAATATTCCCGCTGGAAAAGCAATTAGCGTCGATAAAATCAAAGCGTACAAAGCGAGCGGAAGAGACACCCACAATCGCTCTCCAATCATTTCCGCCACTGGAGATCGATAGGTGTAAGAGACACCAAAATCACCCTGAACTAGCCCACTAATCCAAGCGAAATATCGCTTCCAGCCGGATTGATCCAATCCGAGTTCTGCCTTTAATGCCGCAACGGTATCTGGTGACGCATTTAACCCGAGCATGTACGACGCGGTATCACCGGGAACTATCTCGATAACAGTAAACACAACCACGCTGGCCACAATGAGTGTGGCCAGCAGTGATAGCACCCGTTTTACCAGGTAGCGCAACATAAAAAGGCGCGCTTAGTTAAGGTTAGTCTTCCCAGTAGACCGCGGTCATATCGTTAGCTTGGGTAGGGGAGTTTTGCCACAGCCCCTGAATTTTTGCATTCGCCACACCGGTTTTCGCTAGCTGAAACAAATACCCATTCACATAGTCTGCGGCGATGGTTTTTTGAGCTTGCTGCAGGATGTCGGTTCGGGCATCTGGGTCTGTTTCGGCGTTGAACGTTTCAATTAACGCCTGAAACTCTGTGTTGTCATATTGAAAGTAGTAGTCAGGCTTAGCATAAATACCTATATCCATAGGCTCTGTATGAGACACGATGGTGAGATCGTAGTCTTTACCCTTAAACACCTGTTCAATCCACTGCGCCCACTCAACATTTTCAATAGTGGTTTCTATGCCCACTTCGCGTAGTTGTGCTGCGATGATTTCACCACCACGACGAGCGTACGCTGGGGGAGGTAGCTTCAAACTTAATGTTAATCCACTTTCTTGCCCCGCTTCTTTCAGCAATGCCCTGGCTTTGTCAGGATCAAAACTACTCTCTGCAGTGAGATCTACATAGGCGGGATTGTGAGGAGCGAAGTGTGTACCAATCGGAGTGCCATAGCCAAACATCGCGCCATCAATTATGGCCTGGCGATCAATAGCATGCGCAATGGCCTGTCGAACCAATACGTTATCCAATGGCGCTTTTTTATTGTTCGTTGACAGAATCGTTTCACCTTCGGTTGATCCAAGCACCACGGAAAATCGTGGATCGGCTTCTAGCTGCGGCAGATTTTCCGGTGCCGGGTATACCGGAAACGCATCAACGTCGCCTGCCATCATGGCTGCAAATGCAGCGGTTGGCTCGCTTATGAATTTAAAAGTCACTTTCTCGAGTTTGGCAGGTTCACCCCAATAGTCAGGGTTGATGGTCAGTTCAATTTTGTCACCTTGAACCCAATTCTCAAATTTAAAGGGGCCAGTCCCAACCGGATTGGTCGCCACATCGGCGATCGACTCGCTGGCCACTATCACCGCATCACCCCATGCCAGATTGAACAGTAGATTGCCATCAGAGGTTTTTAGATTTAGCGCAACAGTTTCGGAACTGAGTACGTCAACACTATCGATGTTTGCAAACAGTTGCTTTTGCGCATTGGTGGAATCTTCAGCTTTGGCTCGTTCAATGGAGAATTTCACATCGTTCGCATCAAACCCCGTACCGTCATGAAATTTGACGCCAGAATGAAGCGTAAATACATAACGCTTACCTTCATCTTCTATATCCCAACTCTTGGCTAGCGCTGGCAACACACTGCCATCGGAGGAAAACCGCGTTAACCCTTCGTAAACGTTGGCATAGACCACCTCATCAATGGCCGCTGCGGCACCGCCGGTTGGATCCAGGTTAGGTGGCTCTAACTGCATGCCAATAGTGATGTCGGTCTGTGCCGCAGATACCGTCATTGCCCAACACAGGCCAGGCAGTAGCAGTGCGATCTGTACAACTTTTTTTATACCCATTCTCAACGTTTCCTCTTCAATTAGTGTTCTCCGATCCCCATTTCGTGGCATCGCTGGGCAACTATTAGTTCAGTCGCTCAAATACCGTGGCGATGCCCTGCCCCATACCGATACACATAGTGGCCAGCCCCAATTGGGTGTCTTGTTGCTTCATCACATTTAATAGCGTGGTCGATATTCGCGTACCAGAACAACCCAATGGATGGCCTAACGCGATGGCACCCCCATTTAGATTAACTTTTTGATCAAGCTGATCAAGAAGCCCCAAATCTTTGAGAACCGGAATCGATTGAGCTGCAAATGCTTCGTTTAATTCAACCGTGTCTATGTCCTTAATGTCAACTTTTGCCCGTTTTAGGGCCTTTTTGGTGGCCGGCACTGGACCGTAACCCATAATCGCCGGATCACAACCACTAACCGCCATGGCGCGAATTCTGGCGATCGGTTTAAGTTCGTACTCATCGGCCTTAGCCTGCGACATCAACAGCATTGCAGACGCTCCATCGGCAATAGCCGATGAAGTACCTGCCGTGACGGTACCACTTTTGGGAATAAACGCTGGTCGCAACCCTGCCAACGCATCCAGAGAAGCATCCGCGCGAATCACCTCATCATGCTCAATCAGGCTGAGCACACCGTGTTCATCGTGCCCTTCTATAGAAATGATTTCATTATCAAATCGCCCTTCGGTAGCAGCGCTATGGGCCCGTTGATGAGACCTTAACGCAAAGCTATCCTGGTCTTCTCGGGAGACACCGTGAGTTTGCCCCAACAATTCAGCGGTCATGCCCATCATCCATGAAGCTTTCGCCACAGTGCGACTCATACCTGGATGAATATCAACCCCATGCATCATCGGTACATGCTGCATATGCTCTACGCCACCCACTACAAAGACGTCACCATAGCCAGTCAAAACTCCCTGAGCTGCGCTATGCAAAGCACTCATGGAAGACCCGCACAATCGATTGACTGTTTGAGCAGCCACACCTTTGGGCAGACCCGCGATCAATCCCACAGATCGCGCCACATTAAAGCCTTGCTCCAACGTTTGATTTACACATCCCCACAGTATGTCTTCAACCGAATCCATCGGAACCGAAGGATTACGGGCAAACAACGCTTTAACCAATGCCGCTGAGAGATCTTCTGCTCTTACATGAGCAAACCCACCACCCTTGGAACGACACATCGGTGAGCGAACACCGTCGACGATAACTACATCTTTTGAATTTGCGCTCATGCGTTCACTCCGGCGGTTTCGGAATAGTAGGAGGCTGACTCTGTGGCCATTTTAAGCATCATTTTACCTGGTTGATACAGCGGACCGAGTGGCTCATAGCGCTTAGCTTTGTCGCAGAAATTGGCCACACCTAGGGTATCGACGTAATGCAATGCACCACCACGAAATGGCGGAAAACCAATGCCATACACCAGCCCCATATCCGCTTCCGCTGGAGAACTCACTATATTGTCTTCTAAACACAGACCCGCCTCGATACACATTGGAATCATCAGTCGATCCACAATCTCTTCATCTGAAAAATCATTGGCGGCTTGTTGTACCGAGCGAACCACCGCATCACCTTCGGAATCTGGTAATTTCTTAGGCTTACCTCGCTTATCCATTTCATAGCGATAGAAGCCCTTACCATTTTTTTGGCCTAGACGCTCGGCCTTAAACAGTGCATCAATCACCGTGTCGCTCTGCGTTGCCATACGCTCCGGGAAACCAGCAGCCATAACATCCGCTGCGTGTTTAGCGGTGTCCATGCCGACAACATCAAGCAGATAAGCCGGCCCCATCGGCCAACCAAAACGCTCCAAAGCCTTATCGATGGCCCGAACATCACAGCCATCGGCCACTAACTGGTTAAACCCACCAAAATACGCAAACAAAATCCGATTCACTAAAAATCCCGGGCAATCATTTACCACGATGGGTGTTTTTTTCATTTTCAAGGCGTAGGTGACGGTTGTCGCAATCGCTCTTTCCGATGAACTGTCTGCTCGAATGACTTCTACCAGTGGCATCCGATGAACAGGATTGAAAAAGTGCATGCCGCAAAAATTCTCTGGTCTTTTCAAAGCCTGCGATAACAGGTTGACCGAAATGGTGGAGGTATTCGTCGTGATTATTGTGTCTGGTTGAACTTCACTTTCCACTTCGGCCAAAACAGACTGTTTTATGTTCGGGTTTTCAACAACAGCTTCCACCACCAGATCCACATCATTAAATTCGCCGTAGCTTAAAACCGGATTGATCGCATTGAGTGTGGCTGCGAGACCGTCTGTCTTCAGCTTGCCTCGCTCGATTTGTTTCTGCAGCAATTTTCCGGCTTCTGCCAAGCCATCATCCAACGCTTCGCTACGAATATCTTTCATGATAATGGGGACACCATTACTGGCAGATTGATAAGCTACGCCACCACCCATTATCCCAGCACCGAGTACTGCCGATTGCTTTACCTCGGTGGCGGCATTTTGATAACTTCGGGCCAGGCGCTTAATGGATTGATCTTTGAGAAATATTCCCACCAATGCACCCGCCACATCGGTTTTGGCAAGCGATACAAAGGATTCAGATTCTTGTGGTAGCGCTTGATCCCGCTCTAGTTGAGCATGAGCCTGCACCGTTTCAATGATGGTCATTGGCGCTGGATAGTGTGGACCGGCCTTAGCAGCCACAACACCTTTCGCCGATTCGATAGCCATAGTCTGCTCAATGGCAGACAATTGCAGCGGCTGTTGCTTTAGGGCTCGCCGTGCTAGGTAATCCAATTTGCCGCGAGCGCATTGGTCCACTATGGATGCGACCGCTTGGGGTACATGCTCGTTTGACACCACAGAATCAATGGCATTCTCGCGCAGGGCATCCTCGGCACGTTTGGCACTACCCAAACACATCCATTCCAGAGCGTTGTCTACACCAATTAATCGTGGTAGTCGAACACTCCCTCCCCAGCCTGGCATAATTCCCAATTTAACTTCTGGCAAACCCACTTTGGCCTTTGCGGTGGCAATTCGAAAATCACACGCTAAGCACACTTCAAAACCGCCACCCATCGCCTCGCCGGTAATTACCGCAATCGTTGGGTAGGGTAAATCTTCCAGCCGATTGAACAGGCTGTTAACCCGACTCAACATATCCAGTAGTTCGGCCTTCGGTGCGGTAAAGGCACCGACAAATTCATTAATATCAGCACCAGCAATAAACACCGATTTACCGCTAGTGAGCACCAAGGCCTTAGTGCTCGTGTGCTGAGCCGCAACAGTCAGAGCCGCCTCCAACTCATCCAGCGCCATCTGATTAAACACATTAACGCTGCTATCTTCTGTGCTGAAACACAGTTCGAGCACATTATCTTTGTTGGTAAGCGTGAAGGCCTTGCCGGTGAAAAGCATGACTTCTAACTCCTAATGTATGGAAAAAATGGCGAGATAACTGAGCAGTTTTCTTAAATCCATTCTCTGATGCCTTTGCATCCAAGAACCCTCTTGATCTTTAACAGTGCACCACCGTTGGGGTGAATTGTACCGCGAGTCATCGCTCTGCCATCGATCGAATCTGGTGTACTGGCAATTAAGGAGAAAGAATGAGGCAGGACGCTCGGGCGAGGCCACTGATTCACAATAAACCACGAGGAGAAAATGGAGCTGGCGACAGGAATTGAACCTGCGACCTACTGATTACAAGTCAGTTGCTCTACCTACTGAGCTACGCCAGCGCACCGCCCAGGATTCTAGGCCTTCTACCGCTGGAGTGCAATCACTACAGACTGAAATCCACAAAAATCAGGTGATATTTGAGCTTAGTCGTACCGAGACTTCGGCGTTGTGAAAACTACTGGTCTGACCATCGCGTGTCACGAGCAGAGCACCATCGGGTGCCACACCAGCCGCTTGACCGTACAAAGGTTCTCCTTTGGCAAGCTGCACCTCGATGTCTTTATCCTTTAGGTAATCCAGCGCGTCCCACCTTTTGACAAAAGGTGGCCAGCCCTGTTCTTCAAATAAAGAATACCCATCGATGATGCTCTTAACGGCGGCAACGATAATCTCTATCCGACTCGGTAGCACTTCTCCATGCGCTGCCAGGCTGGTTACGCCGAGTCCTTCAAGATGATCAGTGTCACTATCTTCTAAATAATTGAGCCCTATGCCGGTGATGATGTTCAGATGCTCGCCTTCTCTTTGAGGGCAGATATCCACAAGAATGCCCGCCAGTTTTTCATCCTGCAAAATGACATCGTTGGGCCATTTAGCAGAGGTCGGGAATCCGGTAAGTTCACGAATGGTTTCGCTGAGACAAATGCCAGTCACCAAACTCAAACCCATGAGCTCTGATTGATCCCGGCCTGATTGTGTCAGCAAAGAAAAGGTGATGTTTCCTGGCTTCGAGCTCCAGCTTCTACCGCGACGGCCGTTGCCATCGGTTTGCCAATCGCAAATACATAACTCTGCATTGTAAGCCGATGGAATACCGTGAGTGGCTAAATTATTGGCGTGGTTTTTTAAATAAGTTTGAGTAGAGGGTAGACGACCGAACACATGCAACTTTACCGCTATATCTGCATCAGCAAAACCTGCAGCTAACGTGTTTGCATCCAGAATGCTCAAATCAGTTCCTCAGCCAAACGTTTTACAAGTTTAAACGGTTACTGAATACAACCACTGGTTGGTGGTATCAGGCACTGCTACTTTCAACGAGCAAGTGTCCCGAGGCCCAGTAACAACACGTAACTCCGTTTGGCAAAGCTCCTGATGTCGAAAATAATGAATGACGACTTTTCCTACCGTACTGTACCGTTGTAGCACACTATCCAGATCACTCAAGTTAATCGCACAATGATCTATTGCGACTATAACATCGCCAGCAGCTAATCCAGCAGACTCTGCACAATAATCATTAAACACATGCGTTATTTTGACTCCTCCTGGAGCGCTTACAACATTGGCACCGAACCAACAGTAAGTGTCTTTTGATGTTGCTGACTCACCACCAGTGTCAGACATTGACGTTCGCTGACGCCATTCACATTCAAGTCCAAGTACTGTGACAGCCCAAGTCAGAGGAAGTTCACTGCAACCGTAAATTAGCGGCTCAAGGAAGTCAGTTAAGTTCTTATTGCACAACTCACTCGCTACACGTTCGGGCTCATGTTCATCGATACCTGCGCGGTCCTTTAGCCAGCGAGACCATAGCGTATGCATCAACGTATCCAAAGACCGTGTGTGGTTACTGACATCACGCATCTTCGCATCCAGGCACATCGCAACAAGGGCACCTTTGGCGTAGTAACTCACTATGGCATTGGGAGCATTCTCATCTTGTTTATAAAATTTATGCCAGGCATCAAAGCTGGATTCGGCAACACTCTGCCGCAATCGCCCGGCGCCACGCTGAACCCGTGTGATAGTTTTAGACAAAAGGCTAAGATATCGAGATTGATCGATTAAGCCGCATCGCAATAGCATCAAATCGTCGTAGTAAGACGTCATGCCTTCGAAGAACCACAGCAACCGGGTATAGGACTCCTGTTTTAGTTGGTATGGAATAAATTGAGCCGGCTTTATTCGTTTGACATTCCAGGTATGGAAATACTCATGACTACATAAACCGAGAAACTGCAAATAGCCATCAGAGATAGAAGAATCTCCTGGTACTGGCAGAGTACTTCTGGATACCAGTAATGCCGTGGAGTTGCGATGCTCCAAACCCCCATAGCCATCTCCCACTACCATGACCAAAAACAGGTACTGTTCAACCGGGGCGGGCTCACCAAAAAAGCGAATCTGAGTCTCGCAAATACGGGCTAAATCAGACGCAATTCTGGCTGTGTCGGTATGGTAGCGACCGGTCAGTACCAATTCGTGTTTGACTCCGCAAGCAACGAATTCCACCCGCTCGAACGTCCCCATCTCCACGGGGTGGTCAATCAACTCATCGTAATCAGCCGCTTGGTAAACCCCGAATCGACGCTCATCAACATCCAATGGTGTTAATCCTGTAGCCAGCTCCCAGCGTGTGTAGGCCTCACCACTGGGTGCTTCAATAGTGAGTTCGATGAATTGATCTTCTTGTCCTTCCACTCCCAGAAAGACACTGGTTCCATTGAAAAACGCATGCGTGCAATCCAGATGGGCGGCCCTGACGGATAAGTCCCAAGCATAAACTTCACACTGGATCGTTAAGCTGTTTAAACCAGCCGGTGCCTGCCAACTGGCCTTGTCTAGCTTGTGTAACTCCACCGGCTGCCCATCACCGAACGCAGATATAGATACAATGTTCCGAGAAAAATCTCGAATCATATAGCTACCGGGTATCCAGCTTGGTAAATATACCCGTTGCCCTTGCGCAGCTGGGTCCGGGATAGACACGGTAACGGAATACACGTGAGCCGCTGGATTGGAAGGTTGTATTTTGTAGTGAATCATTAACGTTGAGAGACTTGGGCCTAAAAACTTAGTGTACTTGAGCACACCTGGGCAATGTTGCCTGAAAGACGAAGAGTCCCTGGAGGGATCAGCACAATGAGTAATCTGTTAGAGGCATTGCAACAAAGAAGATCCTTTCCGGCTCGGCTTCTTGAAGAACCAGCACCCACGGATGATCAAATTAATGAATTGCTTCAGTGCGCCATAACCGCACCAGATCATGGTGCATTACATCCATGGCGCTTTGTGATTATCCGAGGCAATGCTCGCAGCAAGCTCGGTGAGGTATTTGCTGAAGTACTGACACAAGATCAACCGAACGCATCGGAGGAAAAAATTCGAAGCGTTCGTGACAAGCCCCTGCGCTCACCCTTGATCATTGCGGTAATCGCGAGCATTGACCAGCATCACCCCAAAACCCCACCGGTGGAACAACTCTTATCTGCTGGTGTAGCTGCCTCTCAACTGCAACTCGCTGCCACCGCCATGGGGTTCGGATCGATCTGGCTCACTGGCCCGAATGCCTATCACCCAACCGTAAAACAGCAACTGGGAGTCTCACCAGACGATGAAATTGTGGGTTTTATTTATATCGGTACTGCCACGGTTATCCCGCCAGCTAAGAAAAAGCAGCCTGTGCTGAGCGATCATGTTAGCGAATGGCACGGTGATTAACCCCGGTAACAATTTTGTGATCTGTATCACGCGAGCGTAAAAACACGCCATTAAATCCAGCCATAGCGCCACTAATGTGTTCGATTTTGCGTTGATCATGCATATCAATACAGGTGATGGGAAAACACTCAACCGTTGGACTGATGCTGCTGATGATGGCCATGTCATCACTTGGCAACGACGCGGTGTTCAAAAGCAAGACGGCTGATGGTACCGTTATTTTCTCTGATGCTCCCGTCGCCAGAGATGGCGAATTGCAACGATTAGCCTACAAAGATTTCAAAGGCAGAGAAACCGCCACTCAATCTTGTCTGGGTGCCACTGAGGCCGTACTAGCGGCTCGCTACCAGGACTTGGAATCCAGTTTTCTCAGCGCTGCTACTGAACACCGATTGGATTTAGCACTGCTCAGGGCCATCGCCCGCACAGAGTCCTGCTTTGATTCACAAGCAATATCCAGGGCTGGTGCCGAAGGTGTTATGCAACTGATGCCCACCACTGCCGCATCGCTTGGCGTGACCAATGCCTTTCATTCTGATCAGAATATCCGCGCTGGTGCTTTGTATTTTTCGAAAATGCTCAAAAAGTTCAATGGAGAGTTGCCTTTGGCGCTGGCAGCCTACAATGCTGGACCCGGCGCAGTCGATCGCTACGATGGCATACCGCCCTTTCCAGAAACCAAGCTCTACATCAAGCGTGTACTGGACCAATACCAAAAGTATCAAGCATCAAACAGAACGTCGTCCCGAGCGCTATAATTCTTTCTCCAAACTCTGGCCACGGCTTTTGCATGAGCACTCCTGAACACCCTACTGGCGGCAACTTCATCAAAACGATCATCGATGAAGACCTTGCCCAGGGCAAAAATAACTCATCGGTCGTCACTCGATTTCCCCCCGAGCCCAATGGCTATTTGCACATCGGTCATGCCAAGTCGATTTGTCTGAACTTTGGTATTGCGAGTCAATATCAGGGCCGATGTCACTTGCGCTTCGACGACACGAACCCGGTCAAAGAGAGTGAGGAGTACGTCAACGCGATTAAGGAGGATGTCACCTGGCTCGGATTTGAATGGGATGGCCTCCACCATGCTTCCGACTACTTCGAGACGTTGTACGAATACGCGGTTGAGTTGATTAAAAAGGGCAAGGCCTATGTCGACAGCAGTAGCGCCGAAGAAGTGCGCAGAATGCGGGGCACGCTAACAGAGCCCGGCGAGATTAGCCCCTATCAAAATCGCAGTGTTGACGAAAATCTCGATCTCTTTGCTCGAATGAAGGCCGGTGAATTTGATGATGGTGAGCATGTACTTCGAGCGCGGATCGATATGGCATCTGGCAATATGAACATGCGGGACCCAACGCTATATCGCATTCGCAAAGTTTCTCACGTACGCACTGGGGATGATTGGTACATCTATCCCATGTATGACTACACGCACTGCCTATCAGACTCCATCGAAGGCATCACACACTCTTTGTGTACCCTGGAATTCGAAGATCATCGCCCACTCTACGATTGGGTGCTTGATGAACTCGAAACCCCTTGCCATCCACAACAAATCGAATTCGCCAGGCTATCACTTGAATACACAATGCTGAGTAAGCGCC
This sequence comes from Gammaproteobacteria bacterium, assembly GCA_019634245.1. The sequence goes on along the minus strand of JAHQVR010000076.1, from coordinate 12,905 downwards.
GCTTGATTCAGTTGGTAGAAGACGAACACGTGGCGGGCTGGGACGATCCAAGAATGCCAACCATCTCTGGCTTTCGGCGCAGGGGTTACACTAAGGAAGCCCTTCGAGAATTCTGCGAACGAATTGGCATCACTAAGAACGACGCACTGATCGAATACAGCGTCTTAGAAAATTGTATCCGAGAGGACTTGAACGAACATGCCTGGCGCCGGATGGCCGTGCTCAACCCGATCAAACTAGTGATCACCAGTTTGGATGAAGATCACCGAGAAGATTTCAGCTTTAAGAATCATCCGCAAAAAGACGACGAAGGATCTCGTACCGTACCATTCACTCAAGTGATATATATCGACGCGGACGATTTTTCCGATGACCCGCCACCAAAATACCAACGATTGATCGAAGGCGGAGAAGTCAGGCTGCGGGGTAGCTATGTCATCAAGTGCCATGAAGTTGTACGAGACGAAGCCGGCGAGATCCTCGAACTCCGCTGCACACACGACCCAGCCACATTGGGAAAGAAGCCCGAAGGACGCAAGGTAAAAGGGGTCGTCCATTGGGTATCAGCGACATTGGGTCAGGTAGCTACCGTAAGGGTCTATGACCATCTGTTCACTGAACCTAACCCAGCTGCCGCAGACTCGCTAGAGTCCATTCTGAATCCGAAGTCAATTGTTGAATACACCAACGCTTATGTCGAACCGGCTTTAGCAGAAGCGTCACCGGAGAGTCGCTTTCAATTTGAGCGCGTCGGTTACTTCGTCGCAGACAGACGCGATCACAGTGAAACTCATCCAGTTTTTAATCGCACCGTGACGCTGCGCGATGTATGGGCCACTAAAAAATAAATTCATATTCAATTCATCTGTTTTACCGGCCCAATAATCCTATCGATCGCTTGACAATTCATTGGCGTTTGACCTGAGTTTTTAGGTGTTTTTGATGTTTTTTTACAACAAGTCAGACAGATTCATATCGCGGTTGGTCAACAACGAATCAACTGCTCGATTCTTTTAATGATTACTTCGAATTCGCATTGACGGCCTCGCAGCTGACTACTATTTAAACTGTTAATCAGTATCGACCTGTCTTTGACACCAGCCCGCCAGTAGGCCCTTGGAAAAAGACAGCGTCGATCCCCCGAAATCAGATTGCAATTGCTCGAGGACGTCCATCGATGCTCACTAGCGTTAAAAAAACCGTTAAAACCGTTGCCATTGTGGTTACTGTTTCAGGCCTATCCGCTTGCGCCAATTTGCCGCAGGTCGACATGAATGGCATTACGAACACCGTCGGAGATACGGTCGCGACCGTTTCCCAAAAATCTCGCGAATTTGGTTCGAAGGCGTATCAGTCGACTCGTCGATTTCTCGGCTACGACCGAGAAGTGGCACCTCGCGATGGAGACTTACTGGACGAGGTCGATCTTGCGTTGATGGAGGAGGATGCTGCTCCAGCCACCGATGACAGTGGTGTAAACGTCATTATCCAGCCGGTTGCTGTTGCCGAGGCCAATGAACTTGAACCGCTGGCTACGGAGCCCTTGATTCCGGAGCAACCCATCGAACCTGCGGCTGAGCAAGTGGCCATTGCAGAGTATGTACACGAGGTTCAGCCTGGCGAGAGTCTCTGGACAATTGCCAAACTGACCACAGGTGATGCCACCAACTGGCAAATATTGGCTGAGTACAACGATATGCCCGACGGTAAATCGGTGTATCCCACGCAGCAATTGGTGGTTCCGGCCGATATGGTGAAACCAGAACTCGCCAGCCTGAACTTTATCGAGAAAGCCCCTGAGTCCGGATTGGCAACAGACAACGCTGACAGCGGCCGATTGCAAATACCTGATACAGACATTGTGGCGGCAGCACCAACGTCAGATCCTATTCCGGCAGAATCGATTGAGAAAATCGACAGCAGCGCTGATGCCATTGCAGTCACTGTTGAAGCCGGTGAAACCTTATGGGATTTGGCCAAGCGTACGACCGGTGACGCTACTAACTGGAAAAGCATCGCGACACACAACAACTTTACTGAAGAAGAAGCTGTGTTTGTTCGCTATGGACAAACCATTTATATTCCAGAAGCACTGGCAAAGGATGAAGTTCTGGCGCAGGCTGCCCCTGAACCAAAGAGCATCGCCGCCGAAGAAGAGGAAGTGGTAGCCGTTGCAGCAACCCAACCTGACCTTCCAAAGGCCAACGGCGTTGAAACTACCGAAGTTGCAGATGCCACACCTGTACTGGAAAAAACGGAAGCCGTTGCTGTATCGGCGAATGCCATAACCGATTCGAGCTTGTTCGACGAAACAAAGCCTATCAAAATTGTGGAAGCAACCTACCAGAGCGACGAAACACTACCGCTCCCCACTGAAGAGACACCCGCCGATTCCACGGGCGTGCAAATGGTTATGGTCAGCGGCACTTACTATCCAAAGGCGATTTACCACGAGGCAGATTTCTCTTCAAGTTTGCTGCAGCGAGTATCGCCTGGCACCAAACTCGTCGTGTCGCGCGCCATGGGTTCTTGGTATGAAGTAAAAACCGATCAAGGCATTGGATACATGCATGCTCGTGATATCAAATAGTTAGCCCACAAAACACGAAGGCACAACCCGCCGCTTGGCATCTTTGATGTCAGGCGGTTTTTTTTTGGGTTAAGCTAAGCGTACTCCTGTTTTTGAGAGCGATATCACACAAAATTTGCCGCCAATATCGCGGTAAGAAAATGCACAGCCTTTTAAGCTTTCAATTATCCATGGGATTTGTCCGCTAGCACTGCATGTGCCGCCCACACGACGGGAAAAAGATAATGATAAAAAACGCTACCCACCGTCCTACGCTGCCACTTCTGGCTTTGTCATTTTGGCTTGTCAGCTGTGCCACGAGTAACAACACGCCGGTTGCGCCTCCCGAGCCCGACGCACCAACCAGCGTTGAGTATGTGGTGCAACGTGGCGACCGGTTAAGTGAAATCGCTCTTAAGTTCACAGGCCAACAATCCACCTGGCAGGCCATAGCGGAATACAACAACATTGATAACCCACGCAGATTACGCGAAGGCGCCACTTTGCAAATTCCCACAGCACTAATGTCTTCTGCCATTCCCACCAGTGCAGCGACTGAGTCAATAAAAAACAATACGTCAGAATTGAGCGCACCGCTGGCTGTCAAACGCGCGCCAATGACACCGGATGCGGAGGTGGTAGTTAAGCCCGTTCCTACCCAACCCGAGTTCGAACTCAAACCGTTATCGCAAGACCGAACCAACGGTTCTGCCAACGAGCCTAAGTACGGGCAGCACGTGAAGGTAGTGGGAAGCTACTATCCCAAAGGCATCTATACAGAACCACAAATTTCATCCAGACTATTAATGCGAGTAACCCCTGGTACACAATTTTTCCTGGCCTCGAGTCTGGATGGCTGGTTTAAGATCCAAACGGATCAGGGTATCGGCTTCATTCGTCACCAAGATGCTGTGCTATTGACCGACTAACACTCTGCAGGCTCCAGCGGTTCTCATGAGAAAACTCACGCTGCTCAGACACGCAAAATCGAGCTGGTCCGATGCTGACGTTAGCGATCACGATCGCCCGTTGAATGCTCGCGGTACACGCGATGCACCTGAGATGGCGAATCGCCTGGTCCAACGTGGTTGCATACCGGATACGATATTGTGCAGTAGTGCTTTACGCACACAACAAACTGCACAAGCTATGGCGGTGGCGTTTAAGCTAACCGACGATCAATTAATCATTGATGAATCACTCTACCTGGCCAGTGCAGCGGAACTTTTGGAAATGATCGCCCTGCAAGCCCCAGTGGCCGAGCACATTATGGTGATCGCCCATAATCCGGGATTGGAGGTGTTGGCGAGGACTTTGAACCAGCAAGTGCCTCTACCGATGCCGACCGCAGCGGTCTGTCATTTCGATGTAGCCGGACAGCAGTTGGATTTTGCTAAAATGTCACAGAGCGATTTCAGACTGGATTTTCACGATACGCCGAAGAGCGACCGCAGTAATTAGTCAGGATCAATCTTCTTGAGTAGAACAGATGGCGCATCACCGATGCGGTAGTAACGTGGGTGGTCAAGCATTTCCTCATACGCGGTATCGCGCTGTTGAGGAGTCTCAAACCAACGCATACCCATCCATTCATCCCCGAGTAGATGCGCAGCAGACATAGGGTCGTTTTCGGGTAAAGACACGCTAATACCGTATGGCTTAGACGCTTTGTTCATTAGCAACTCGATAGATTCATCCAGACTGACAGTGTAGAACCTTATCAAGGATTTGTGTCAGGTGTACAAAGGGTATCCGCTGGCCACCAGAGCCGGTAAACTGATGCCTTACAAAGTCATAGAACTAAGGATTTTGAATGAAAACGCTACTCTTGATTGCTGGACTAGTACTGCTGACGAGTTGTACCCAGGAATCGCAAAACCAAATTGGACGCTCCATACAGAACTGGACGGGAACGGATGGGGTCATCGAAATCTATGCCGGGGACAAACTGGTGAAACGGTTCATGGAAATCGACAAACTTACGACCGCTTCAGGTACCAGCTCCGGTGAGGCGCGCCCATACCGCTATGGCTATGGTGTGCTGGATGAAAACCTGAACAGCAAGGTGGACGACGGTGAAAAGAAGGTGTATTTCGAGTTCAGTGACTACTCGACATCCTATGTGTTTTTCGAAAAACCGTAGTCACAGGCCCGGGGGGTGACGGGTTATGCGCAAGTACTGTCAATAATTTGCTATTGGAATCAAGTGTTTATTGACAATCTCTAAACTGCTACTAGCCTTTGATGTACGTGCTCCGTATCTAAATGGTGTCACGTTCTCACCCCCAATCGGGCCCGCAAGTCGGGCCCTTTTTTTTCCGACCCGTATTTTTTGTATACTTCGCTCATGGAATCACAAAACCCTGTCATTCGTATGGACTATTTCAGCGGACTCGTTGAAAAATCTATCGCCGGCGCATCAGCCGAAATCACCGGAGATGGCTCAAAATTCGAAGCCCGAGTGGTGAGCGAAACCTTCGAGGGTATGCCGACCATCAAACGCCACAAACTCGTGTATGCAGCGCTGCAGGAACACATACAATCAGGGGCCATCCACGCCCTAACGATTAAGGCCTATACCCCGTCAGAAGCCCAGAATTAGACGTTAGCTAGTTAGAAAGCCCAGCTACCCAGTTGGTAGAAATCAAGCCCAGCCGTTCGACCGCCAAGGCAATCATGAAAGAAGTCTTCGACAAGACGATAGGTTTTCATCCGATTCTTCCAATGGCGAAACGAGTGGCCCTCGCCTTTAATAAGCTCATAGGTCACATCTTTGCCGGCCGCGCGTAATGCGGCCACCATATTGTCCGATTGATCTCTTTGTACTCGGACATCGTTCGCACCCTGAATAATCAGCAGCGGATTTTTCACCTTTTCAACATGATTGATCGGCGATTTTTCCGCCAGCTTTTGACGATCAGCCGGATCATTAGGATCGCCTGCAAATCGGTACCACCACGGCATCGAATGCTTCCAATAGACAGGAGCATCCTCCAACAGCGTTGCCAAATCGGATACACCCACAATGTCGACACCACAAGCAAATCGATCCGCAGTCATGGTCATACCCACTAACGTGGCATATCCGCCAAAACTCGCTCCCATAATGCCGACTTTCGTTGGATCAGCGATACCCTGCTCAATAGCCCAATCGATCGCATCGATCAAATCTTCATGCTGACGGGCTGCAAACTCTCCCTCGGCGGCAAACATATAGTCCCGTCCATAGCCACTCGACCCTCGATAGTTCAGTTGCAGTACTGCGTAACCACGGTTAGCCAGGAACTGCACCAAAGAACCAAAGTTCCAGAAATCTCTAGACCACGGTCCACCGTGCACCAATAGCACCATCGGTAGATTTTCTTGAGATTTAACTTTGGGCAACGAGAGATACCCGTGCAATCGCATACCATCGGACGCATCCAGAGCGATAGGCTGTTTGTCGACCCAGACAGATTTATTGCGTCGCACTGAGGTTTCGCCTAAGGATATCTGCTCCCCAGTGACCAGGTTTGCCAGCACATAACTGGCACCGGTGGTATCAAACACCTCGAGGGTTGCCATAGTTTCATCTCGATCCATACTCAATACATCTAATCCATTGTCACCATAGCTAAAAAACGGTGTGAGCTTGTTTTTAAAGTTCTGATCGAAAAAATGAAAGTCTGGGTAGTCAGGCGTTATGCGTGCCATCAACGGCTGGCGGTTCTGGGTACTGAGCGTGACATAGCCGACATCGACCAATGGGTGCGAATACAACAGCTCTTCTTCACCAGTGGATAATTCGATGAGAACCAAGCTGTGTTTGTCGCGGCCTAGGTTACTGATCGCATAAATGCCGCTGTCGTCCTCGTTCAGTTCCAAAGGATAAATCACATCAAACAACCCCGCAACGACTAAGTCGCGCCATTGATCGTTCTCCTTTACTTGCAGTATTCGCTGTGTTTCCGTTTGTAAGACCCGAGCGCGAAACCGACCACTGTCATCAATCATCCCAACCACCGTATTACCGGTATTTTGGTAAATCAATTTCTCGGCACCCGTTCTTACATTGAGCTCATACAAATCAAACTCTGATTTATCGCGCCGATTGTGCGACACATAGATAAGATCTGAAGGGCTCCGGGGGATTCGCACGACATACGCTAAGGTATCGTCATAGGGTGTGAGATCCCTTATAGGTGAGTCCGGGTTATCGGTATCAAACGCGTAGATGTGGTTGTTTTCCCGACCACTGACATCGAAGCTGTACAGAATGTGCTGGCTATTGCTACTCCAAAACGGGCTCGGAGCATTTTTCCGAAACTTGCTCACCAGCTTCTTTTGCTCACCATCGACGTACTGCCACAACAGTGCTGACCTCAATCCTGAGACACCTTCGAAGGCCATTTTTCGACCATCTGGTGAGAGGCGATAATTACCTTCAAAATCGGCATTCGCCACAAACTGTCGCACCGGCACCAGTTTTGGCAGGTTACTGTCTTTAATGGAAGGGTGAGTAGCAGGCGCAGCGCACGACTGTAGGAGGCCAAACACGCCGAGCAACAGCGCTACTAATAATATCGTTCGCATGCAATATCCCGTGCGGGCTTTTCGCGCAATCATCCCAAATATCCAGTCATTAGTCTATGTGCTCTGTACTTTACTGGAAGCCTGCTGGTAACTGCTCTACCATAGGTGGCAGACTGTGAAGACAACCAAACACCTAGACCATCAGAGGAATTTATTATGACCTTTAAGCTGTACATGACTCTGCCCATCATTATTGCCGCACTGAGTTTGGGTGGATGCAGTAGCTCCGACGATGATGACGGTGGCAGTACCGATACTGGTACCACGACATCCACCGATGGAAATGGCACGACCGATGGCGGTAGTACCGATGCAGGTGCAGGTAACAGCGATACCAGTGCGATTGCGGGATTATGGGACTTCACCGAAACGATTAACGGGGAAATTGACGTTTACTACATAGAAATATTGGCTGATGGCCGATTTTTCGAATGGGATTACCAAGGTGATAGTTTCGACCAAGGTGACAATTGCTACCTAACAGGGGAATTTACGATTACTAGCCTGGGCGGAGATCGTTATATTCTGCAGGGCGAAGAGGTCAGCATGTCTGTCTCCAACGGTGAACTCACGGTTGTCACACCCAATGATGGGACATTTGTACTACCGGCTTTGATGGGAATTACCTCCACCGACTTTAATGCCTGCACCTAGAATATATGATCCTTTGCAATGGAGCTCAGCTAGTCTGAGCTCCGTGCCTTCCAGACATCGCGTGTGAGCCGAAAGACAAAACAATCGCTCTCATCATCGAACTGACGACGTTCCATAAACTCAAAGCCCAGGCGTTCGTAGAAACGGTGCGCCTCAGTGTTGTTAGACAATGGATCAATCAAAATGGCGGACACTGATGGATCTGCAAAACAGTGCTCGATAGCAAATGTCATCATGCGGGATCCAAAACCGCGACCGATAAATTCCTCCTCACCGATCCAGATATCAATCGCCCGTAAATTAGGCGCTACAGCCCCCCAGTAGTGGCTCTGTTCCGTGGCCGGATTAATAACCTGCATGGCGCCAATAGGCTCACTGTTCACTTCGGCGATAAAAAATTCTGTGCCATCGTCTCGAACGCCCAGCTCCTCTTCCCAGTTCGCATCAAACCCAATAGTGCCAGAGTTGCTAACAGCCTTTTGTACATGGGGTTTTTCATCCCATCGATACAACTGCGGTACATCATCCACCAACGCCAAACGAATAGACAGGGAATATTCTGAATTAGACACGGCACAGTTTCCTAACTTCTAAGCTCACGAACACCATCGATCAGCAACTTGCCACCAAACAGCCCAAACGATGCCGCAAATAGTGTTTCTACACCTTGCGAAAAACGCTGATATAAGACTGTGGCTGAGCCGGTTGAGAACAAAAACGCGTAGCTACCATATATCAACAAACCACTGACGGCACCAACCGGGCCAAACAGAGCCACTTGCGCTGTAGTCAAATTGGCACCGAACAGATAGGTTGCGACAGCAGACCACATGAGTGCCGCTTTTGGGTTGGTCAACACCACCGCTATGCCGTGCAACCAGCTCCGAAGTCTGGAATGTGGATGGTTATTCGCCGAGATAACGACATCGCCACCTCGCGCAACCGACATCAAAGCTCGCACTGCAAGCCATATGAGATAGCTACCACCAATAAGTTTCAAGAGTGTCAACGACATTGGGTATTGAACAAACAAGGCGCCCAGCCCAAATGAGACTGCCACGGCCCAAAAGAGCATGCCAGTAGAAATTCCGAGGGTCACCAGCAACGCAGAGACTCTGCCCTGCCCCAATGCAGCAGATGCCACCGCTATTAAGTTGGGCCCCGGTGAGGCTTGGGCGGCCACTACACCCACGAGTGTGATAGCAAAAGCTTCGAACATAATTTAAGGCGCTGTCTGAGCGTTGAAATTAACCAAGGAATCTAATTCCTCCCACGTACTAGCGGTTCCGAGAATGTATCGATCCGGTCGAACATAAATCGCGCGCGTCTGCAGATCCGCCAACAGTGACTCTATGGAAGAATCTTCCTTTGAGGATATCAGCCTCGGACTCGTAGTGCCCGATGGCACCACATACTCTTCCAGTAGCGCTTCTTCCACCAGCACAACCGGTGCATAGCCAACCCTATCATCGATAAGGGTACCTCGGATGCTTGGCTGCAGACACAGTTGGCCTTGGTGTTGTGATGACCCTGCCGCTAGAGAACTCACAATGGGCATGTTCAAGCTCCGCATTTTTGCGTTTCCTTCTCCACTTGTCAAAGCTTGTTGCAGAGCGTCGCGGCTGTCTGTGTTGCTGATAAGACTACCTAACGACATAGCGGTTTGTATAAATTTTTGCATATGCGGATATCGTTCATACTGATATGACTGCAATAAGTGCTGACTATGCTGTTGCTTGACACACTCGATCAGTTTCCAGGCTAAATTGGCCACATCTCTAATTCCACCGCACATGCCCTGACCCATAAACGGTGGCGTTAGGTGCGCCGCATCACCAGCCAATAAACAACGTCCAACCAACCACTTACTCGCCAAGGTCGATTGGAAGGTATAGACCGCTGCGCGTTCGATGTCCGCTTCCTCCGGTGTTATCCAGCGCGAAAGCAATGACCACACCGATTCTGGTTGTCTGACCTCCTCTGACGACTCGTGTTCCAATACGGTCATCTCCCAGCGGCGCCTATTTTCAGGACATCGAACATAGGTGATGGGCCTAGACGGTTCACAATGCTGGATAGTGACGTCCCCTAAATCTGGGCGAGGTTTTTTTAACAACACATCAACGACTAGCCATCGCTGATGGAAACCCAGATCAATCCAATCTATCTTTAATGCCTGTCTTATTGCAGAGTTGGCCCCGTCGCAGCCAACCACATACTGCGCTCGCACCGAGTTAACGCTATCACCACTGTTTCCCGCACGATTGATCCAGGTTAATTCACAGCCATCAGCATGATTTGAGACTGTTAAAACTTCTGCCGACAGCCTGACTTGAACCGAGCTGTGTTGGCCTAATTGCTTTCGCAATAGTGATTCAAGATCCGGCTGATGAAATCGGTAACTCGGGTGCCAACCGTTCCCACTTTTTTCCATCGGGCGTGGCCAATCAAGCAGCAGACTACTCTTTTCATCGACAAATCGCATTCCAGGGTTAACCCGGATTTTTTTTACTAATTCAGAAGCAATACCAACGCTTTGCATAACCCGCATAACTTCATCATCGAAATGTACGGCACGAGGAAGCGCATAAGGTTGCGGTTCTTTTTCCAACACAAGTGTATTGACACCACGTGAACCCAATAGGTTAGCCAGAGTAGCGCCGGTCGGACCACAACCCACAATGACAACGTCAGTGTCGAGCACGATATAACCACGGGCAATCAATCAACGCTGGGGCCTGCAGACCTTTCGCTGCTGCATCAAGTTTCATTTGATTGAGTCTTTGACGGTGTTCATCTGACATAAATGGCCGATCATGGCCCCAGAAACTGGGACCATTGAAGGTCTCGTGCGACTGCCAGGTATTTGGATTGATAATTCTGCCACCCCATCCGCTTTCCACAAAGAAACCAGTAGGGCTCTTGGCATAGAAAGAGGTCATGTAGTCGTTCGTATGGCGACCCAATGTGTACGCGATACGATCGGTTTCTTGAAGCGCTATGTCGTATCCTTGACCTACATCATCTAGATTATGGTACTCCACCATAAAATGGTGAAAACCAGTTCCGCCTGAGCCAATCAAGGCGAAACTATGATGCCGACCATTAACATGAAAAAAATACATGGGATAGGGGGTTAAGCCATAATCGCTCAAGCAAAAATCTAGCGTGTCGGTGTAAAAGGGTAATAGGTTGGTAGCATCCTTAACATTCAATACGGCATGACCCATACCATACGCACCTGTGACAAATCCGGACACAGCTCGGCCAGATTCAAACGGATCTTCTGCTTGAATCGGTTGCCAGACAAACTCTATGCGATTTCCCTCAGGATCATCAAAGTAGATAAGACGTTGCACATATCGCCGGGCACACAGATCTTTCGAGCCTTCAGCCACAGACACATTTTGCGCCTCCAATCGCGCCGCATAATGATCTAGGTCCGCGTTGGCATCAACCTCCCAACCCATAAAGGCGAGCTCATCACCAGGTTCATCGCTAACAATGACTCTCTGTTGATGATCATCCATTCTAAACGCACGCGTACTGCCCGCTTTATCCAACAATTGCATTCCCAACAATTGACAGGCAAATGACGACCAATCATTCAATCGATTACAGCGTATGCCTAAATACGCCAAACTTGCTATCGCCATCAGACACCACCTCCCGTTAGACGCTCATAGGATTAAATTGCAGCTCACGAAGCCTGTCAAGAGTGTGGACCGTTTCCACCACGCATTCCGATTCGGCAGCCTGTTGCACCCATTGATTAACGCTGGGGGTTAATTCAGTGTGAATTTTCCACATCAACTCAAATAAAATTTTGGTGGGAGGAGCTGCCTTCATACCTCCCGGTGGATGCGTTAGTTTGCCCTGTTTCCAAACTGCCTGCCGCTCAGCGGCCAACGCAAAATGCATCCATATGGGTAAATCGATAAACACAATGCGTGTCGACCTTCGAAGCCTAGGTTCAATGGTATTTGGAAGTCCAAAACCATCGATAATCCAGCTCTCGGTATCGATGATTTCACGATGCTGTTTTTCGAACACTTCAGGTGGCACACTATCCCAGTTGTCCTTCCATAGATAATTATCGAGTTCGTGCAGCGGTATGCCAGTTTTAGAGGCCATTGCCCTGGATAAAATCGACTTTCCGCCACCGGCGTTTCCAATCACTGAACATCGCATTTAAATGGATCCTTATCTCGACTCACTCCAATGTATGCCCGCTAATCCTAATAACAGTGGGGCAACTTCTCAGCGTATCGAATTACTCGCCGTCAATAGTTTCAACAGGTGTAGCGACATATCCGCTACCATTCAAATCGTTTAAGTAGAAGGCTGACGCATCTATGCTCGGTTTCATTGCCAGACGCTTACTTCAATCATTATTTGTCATGCTAGCGGTAAGCTTAATCGCATTTACCCTTTTTCGCTTTGTTGGCGACCCTGTGGCACAAATGGTTGGACAAGAAACCTCTATTGAGGATCAGGAGCGGCTGCGTGAGGAAATGGGTCTGAATGACCCTGTGCACACACAGTTCACGCGTTTTGCAACGAATTTACTCAAGGGTGAATTTGGATACTCCTACCGAACGCGACAGCCCATTAGTGAAATGATCCTTAATCGCATGCCAGCCACAATCGAACTTGGGGTCATATCACTGCTTATTTCACTGCTTGTGGGAATCCCGGCTGGCATCTATACCGCTATTCACCGAGGCGGTTTTATCGCCAGTACCTTATTGGTCACAACACTCATTGGCGTTTCTATTCCCACTTTTGTTATTGGCATTTTTCTCATATATCTGTTTGGCGTCCAACTTGGATGGCTACCTACCTTTGGCCGCGGTGATGTGGTTGAGGTGGGCTTTTGGAAAACAAACTTTCTGACCGTTGATGGTTGGCGTTCAATCATCCTCCCAGCCGTGACGCTTGGCGTATATCAGCTCACCCTTACGATGCGCCTGGTTCGATCCGAGATGCAGGACGTTTTAAAAACCGACTATATAAAATTCGCTACCGCGCGCGGAATCGGTTACCGCTCACTGCATTACCACCATGCCCTGCGTAACACACTAGTACCGGTGGTCACAATCATCGGATT
>JAHQVR010000075.1 GCA_019634245.1 Gammaproteobacteria bacterium | reverse complement strand
TTAGCATCGCTTCTATATTTCAAACATTGAGCGCTTTCGCGGGAATGCGAGTTATAATAAATGATTTTCCTAACGATACGCTAACTTCAGAAAACAACTAGTTACTGACAATCTTGTAAGTAAGTGTAAGCTCTAATGTTTGGCGGTAACATGAAGTGTTAGTCTTACTGAAGGCGTCGTTAAATCGAACCGTCCTGCACCATCGCTCTATGAGCATCAACCTAAAGAAAATATTCGTCTCTTAATTGCGTCATTATTAACGATCTATTCGCATTGAATATTTTCGTGACAAAAGCAAAATGTGACAAATTACACAGAATACATGCAACCACCCCTTAGAATACGTTTCACCATGAATACTGTGCTGAATTACCAGGAGGTTCTAAACAATACTCTGAACAATATAAAGAGCATGAAGACTTCCAGTAGTGATTTGCAGCAGTAGTGATCAGCAAAAGATGGAAGGAATAGTGTTACCACGAGACGTTATTGAAAAATATTTGGTGTCTTGCATGGCTTAATGCAACGGAATCAATACAACTACAAAGGAGATTAGTCGTGACCAAATTATTATATAGTTTGCTGTTGTTACCCGTGCTCGCTTTAGTGTCGCCAGCTTCTCACGCTGTGACAGGGCAAATTTCAGGTAAAGGCGGTATGTGTTTAACACTTCCGAATGGGAATACCCAAAACGGTACTATTATACAAGTTCATGAGTGTCACCCAGGTTGGTCTAATCAACGTTTTGAGTTCACTGGGTCGCGCATCAAGATTAAAGGCCATTGTTTATCTGTTTCAAATCGAGGTGATGAACGAGAATTGGTTGTAGTCTGGGACTGTAATGACTCAAGTCGCGCTGATTTCTGGCGAGAGTCTACCTACCAAGGATACACCCTGTTTAATCTAAATGACCATCATCCCGAGACAGACTACTGCCTTGATATGCAGTGGGGAAGTACAAGTCCTGGGACACCGGTGTGGGTGTACACCTGTAATCGATCTGACGCGCAACGATGGCTGGTGGAGTTTTACTCGGGCCCGGTAGTGGGCAAAGGTGGCAAGTGTTTGACGACCCCAAGCTACGCTAATGGATCGGATTTAAAAATGACAGAATGTCAGGGATGGTGGAGTCAGCGATTCCACGTGTCCAAGCATCGAATTCGAATGAAGTCACCATCCGGGAATATGTACGACAACAATTTGTGTGTCGATATCGAGAGCGCCTCTGATGCGTGGGGGACACCAATCCAGCTATGGAGTTGCGTTGCGGTTTCGCAACAAGCGTGGAACCTGACAGATCGCGGAGAAGTCGTAAGCCAAAAGAACGGTCTGTGCATGGATGTAAAACGGGGTAGCACTGCAAATGATACACCCGTTCAAACATGGGATTGCAATCAAACCCAGGCGCAAGGATGGTTTGTCGGTAATGTACATTCTAATTTTCCCACAGCAAGCGGGGACGACGGCTCACAGTTAACTGCTTTCAATGGTGCTATGCATGCATTACTTAGAAACTGTAGCGGGATGATCAGATTCAAAGACCCGAATACAAATCTGTGGATAGTCGCAATGAAAAATCCAAGGCCTTATTTGGTTACTCGTCGAAGCGGAGATACATTCACGAATGCGGCAAAGTCTACTGGTAGAAATGGATCTGGTCATCGGGTAGTGATTAACGGCATGTGGTTTAACCGTGGAAATCCATTTGGGGACGCGCAAGGGGATATCGTGGTACACGAACGCACGATCAATGATAATCCGCAGCGCTACGAAGGGTTTTACGCCTACTATGCCAATTCACGTGATGCTTGTGGAGGTGCGTGGGCGATTGGCCCAGCAAATGGAGATCAGGGAGGTCGACTTCTGCGTCGGTGGCATGTTCAATATGCAATGGGCGGTGCGCGCCCGATAATCATTGATGGACGAAAATTTGGCCGCGCCGACGAAGGACTAGTCAATGACTACGGTGGAGCCGGACTCACGTTTGAAACCTATGACGAGAAGTGGGGCGGCAAACCCGTCATGGCATTAAGAAGCGATGGGGTCGTGTTACTAGCGGTTACCGATCATCGACATGACGAGTGCCGTACGGTGGGATGCAAGGGAGTGACGTTAAGAAGTATCCGCGATTCACTTGCCGCGCTGGGTTTCCAAAACGCAATATTGTGGGATGGTCATACATCATCAACGTTGGTCGTTAATGAGGCTGTGCACGTACAACCAACGAACATCCCATTTGGACCTTCTAAAGATAAGGAAATCCCTTATGGAACTGGTTTTATAGTGTACGGTGATGTGCACTAACTCTCAGCAAAACGAGCGAAGACCGAACGTGCACGGGACACCTTTGCCTCATTCGGTTTTCGCTAGTTCGACGAGGTCCTTCGCCTAGGGCTCAGGATTCCGGCAGCGATGCGGGCGCTTTGCGCCCGACATTTTTTCGCTGCCTGCAGCCTCTTGCTCTTACACCCTTTCTTCTCGGACATCTTTCCTCTCAGACACCCTTCTTCACAAATACGTCTCTTCTCTTGTTTTCGGTGACATCGTCACCGACAGGCCGCCGACTCACAGTTACTCTTGCCCCGGAATCTCACTGAAACTTAAAAAGGCAGAACATGAACAAACTGGCAAATATCGGTCAATTCGACAAAATCGCACGAATTGTTGCGGGCATTCTATTGGTTGGCGTGTCTTTACAAATGCTGGGCGGCCTCGCGACGACGTTAGGCTTAATTGCCTTGATTGTTGGTGTCGTACTGATCGCGACGGCGGTTATCAACTTTTGCCCGGCTTATAAATTACTTGGCCTCTCGACATTGGCGCGTGCGGGAAAAGAAGATTAGTCAAATGGTCAGGCGGTCTATTGATCTATCTACGGTGTTGCGTATTTGTTGGTATCCGCCTGACCAGTTCATGACGCATAATTAATGAGACTTAACCGCGAGTATTCCGACGTTAGTTACAGTTGTTGTGTTTTTTCCACATCGCTTCGTCGTGACCCTTTGGCACATTCGTGCACGGATCATTCGAGTATCCTCGCAACTCAATATAGAGTTGTCTTTGCTCTGTGCTCAATATTTCTGGTGTCTGTAAGTGCGCTTGAAGATGCACAAATCTGAGTTTTGCTCGCACTTCGCCAATTCGATTCAATAATTTTGCCAAGTCATCTTCGCCAATGCTATTGGAAGCAAATCCACTATTGAGCTCCGACTCCAAATCTACGAGCTTCTGACCTAAATCTATGGCTTGACCTTTCATTTCACGAAATAATTCTTCTATCTTAGCTTTTTGCTCTTGCGAAAGATTTATCTCATCTTCCATTTCCAACAAGTGTTTGGGGCCAGGTAAACCATTTAGTTCTGCCGCCTTGGCAAAACCCCAACCCCCACCGTTAAGGAGTTCATCTACATCGTCAGAGGACAGACTCTTTATTTTTCGACTCTCCTCACCAGAGTATTTTGATTTGTGGTCGGTCGCCGCGAGAACGGAGGCTGATATAAACGCCAGTGAAATTACTATTAGAGATCTACGCATTGTCTTAGTGCTCCTTGTTTATATTGAATACTCATTGGTAATCGTACCAAATTAATTTCGACGGGAATTCGTGTATCGATAAAAAGTATTTTTAACGCGCTACCTCTCATAGTCTTTTATTACAACGATCGCGCCCCGGTTCTCCCCTAGAGAATATCCGGTAGCTTTGTCATCTGGGTAAAGGTCTTTGAGTACTGTTTGTACTTCACTGCTGAGTTCCTGTCCGTGACACGCAAGACACACGCCACCCGTAGGCAATGCCTTCATAAAACGCAGTTGTTTTTTACCATCGCTCTCAACCACCGTAGATGAAATCATTTCCCCGGCATCTTCACCGCGGGACACACGTGAATCGAATTCTTCAAGAACGACCCTTTGCCATTCGTTAGGGACATTTGACATATTGCGGTTTTTCAAACTAACGCGACTAATTGATGCATTCAATTCTTGCGCGCTTTGCGCGGTAATTGGCATCGCTTCTATATTGCAGACATTAAGTGCTTTCACAGGACCTCCCGCTTTCATTGCTGCTTGTAACTCCTGCTTAAGGGCAGTCGCAAATGTACTGGCTATTGCTTTCGCTTCAGCAATCGCTGCCTCTTCATCAAATGCTTGAATTTGCCCGCTGGACACCAGCAACACAGTCAGAATAGATGATTTGGTGATCGATAGTGCTTTCATACAAAACCTCCAGAAATGTCTTTGTTAGCTAACGTAAGGTGATTTAGTGCTTCGAATTGGGAAAGAAAGATACGTCCGCTCAGTTCGGCGAGAAAGTGCGTATTTTCAAGTCGATCCATAACGGGCCCCTTAACTTCAGATAAATGTAACGTAATATTCAATGCATTCAGTTTTTCATTGATCGCCTCTAGTGACTCCAGTGCACTCATGTCGATTTCGTTAACAGCGGAACACATCAAAATGACGTGCTCGATATCTTTATCCAAGACAATCCGATCATAGATTGAATCTTCAAGATAACGCGCGTTAGCGAAGAACAGACTTTCATCAATACGGATAGTAAGCACTCGGGAATCAGTAATGACGTCGTGTCGGTTTTTGTTACGAAAGTGCTGTGTTCCAGGCACCAGTCCGACCTCTGCAATATGAGGCCGGGAGGCTTTCATCGTAAACAGCAGGATTGACGTCACTACGCCTGCGGCCACACCGACTTCCACACCAAAAATCAGTGTCAGTAAAATTGTCATTAATACTGAAATGAAGTCTGTTTTCGAATAATTCCACGCCCGCTTTAGAATCGCTAAATCCACTAGCGATAGCACAGCGACAATGATGGTTGCGGCCAAAGCGGCGTTTGGCAGGAAGTAAATCAATGGTGTTAATGCAACCGCCGCAATAGCAAGTCCTATCGCGGTAAACGCTCCCGCCGCTGGCGTTTCAGCTCCTGCGTCATAGTTAACAACTGAGCGTGAAAATCCGCCAGTCACCGGAAAGCCGCCCGTGAAGGCGGCTCCGATGTTCGCTGCACCGAGGCCAATGAGCTCCTGATTGGGATCAATACGTTGCCGCTTCTTCACCGCTAAAGTTTGTGCGACTGAAACAGATTCAACAAAACCAATCACCGAAATGAGTAGTGCCGGTATCAATAACGCACTCACCAATTCAAATGAAAAACCCGGTAAGGTGAACGGTGGTAACTCCTGAGGCACCTCGCCGACAATTCTGACGCCGGCGACATCCCATTCCAGCGCCCATACAATGATCGTTGTCGTAACCACAGCGACGACTGGTCCAACCTTTGCAGCAATGTCGGCAAAGAACTGACTGACACCCATTGATAACAACGAGGACTTCAGTCCAAGACGGACCCAGAACAGAAACCCAGTGGCGAAAGCACCAAGCATTAGGGTTCTCCAGTTCGTTTCTGGCAAATCGCTAATTAGCGATGACACAAGTTCAATTATGTTGTGTCCACTCGCATCTATACCCAGGACATGCTTTAGCTGGCTGAGCGCGATGAGTATTCCAGAGGCTGTGATGAATCCTGAGATCACGGGGTGTGACAGAAAGTTCGCTAAGAAACCAAGCTTGAATACGCCCAAAATTAGTAGAATTGCACCGGACAACGCAGCCAGTGTCAGTGCAGCACTGACATATTCTGCTGTTCCAGACTGCACCACGTTGCCGATAGCCGCTGCAGTCATCAACGATACAATCGCCACCGGCCCGACTGCCAACGCTCGGCTTGTACCGAAGACGGTATATAGCAGAATGGGCACGATGGAGGCGTACAACCCTGCCTCCGGTGGCAAACCTGCCAGTAACGCGTAAGCCAGCGACTGTGGTATCAGCATGATGGTGACGATAACCGCCGCCATCAGATCGTTAAGAAGGAATTCCCTGTTGTACTGCGCAACCCATTCCAGTATCGGAAAGTAAGTCGACAGTGCGCGCTTACTCACTCTTGCGCTGTTGACAGCGCTTTGGGCTCCGCCATCCACTCTCTACCTCGTAGCATCGCCTTCCAGTAGATCGGTGGCAGAAGCTTCGCTTTAAGAAACCAGGCCGAACGTGAAGGTTTTTGTCCATCAATCACGCAACTCGGGAAGCTGGGTAGCAATTTGCCACCGTACCCGAACTCAGCCAACACGATCTTACCGCGCTCGACGGTCAGCGGACATGATCCGTAACCGTCGTAGGAAGCGGCGGAAGATTTGCCATTGATATCGGCGACGATATTGGCCGCCACCACGGGCGCCTGTTTTCGGGCTGCCGCTGCGGTCTTGGCGTTAGGTGCGTTTGTTACATCGCCCAGTGCCCAGATATTATCAAAGCTCTTGTGCCGGAGCGATGTCTGGTCAACATCTACCCAGCCGCTGGCATCTGCTAGCTCAGACACCCGAATGAAATCTGGGGCACATTGCGGTGGACATACATGCAACATGTCGAACTCCGCTTCGACACGTTGCACTGATTCATCCGGCGATGAGACATTGAACCATGCTTTCTTTGCGGGGCCATCAACAGCAACCAAATTATGAAAGAAATTCAGTGAAGCTTGATATCGATCCATGTAGCCCTGAAGTGCTGGCACGTACTCCTCTACACCAAATAACACACCACCCGCATTGTTAAATGAGATGTCGATATCATTGATGCGCCCTTGCCGATACCAATGGTCCGCCGACAAGTACAACGCTTTTTGCGGGGCGCCGGCGCATTTTATCGGCATCGGCGGTTGAGTAAAAATCGCTCTACCCGACTTTAGAGACTGCACCAGCGACCAAGTATACGGAGCAAGGTCATACCGGTAATTAGATGTAACGCCGTTACGCCCAAGCGTTTCGCTTAAGCCTTCAACCTTGTTCCAGTCAAGCATTAGACCCGGGCAAACAACCAGTCGATCATATTTGATCACTCGACAGCCCTCGAGAATGATTGAGTCGATTTTGGGCTCGAAGGCCGTAACTGCTGTCTTGAGCCAGTGAACACCGCGAGGTATCACAGAGCCCATCGTCTTGGCCGTATCCTCTGCTTCGAAGACCCCACCGCCAACCATAGTCCAACCCGGTTGATAGTAGTGAACTTCAGCAGGATCGATGATCGCTATATTTAATTCAGAGCGTCGCTTCAGCAAACTTGATGCTGCGGCAATTCCTGCAGCGCCCGCACCAATAATGACAACGTCATAGTGTGCATCCGGTTGGTCAGTTGGAGTCTTACCACCATTGGCGATGCGCCGCACCGCCCCGGACATCTCGTAACCCGCCGCCTTGGTCGCCGCTAGAATGTCTGTCATTGGCAGTGCGGACGCCTGACTCAATGACCACAGCGTCGCTGATCGTGTACCGGTTCGGCAGTACGCTAAGGTCGGTTTTGGCAACTCGCGCATAGCTTTCCCAAAGAGTGCGACGTCGCCATCGCTAACTTGGCCTGGCACCATCGGGAGGTAGCGCACTTCAAGACCAGCCGATTCCCCGGCTGACTTGATTTCGTCAATGGTCGGCTGGTCAGCCCCTTCTCCATCAGGCCGATTACAAATGATGGAGCGAAACCCAAGCTCTGCTAATTTAGCCACATCGCCAAGCTGAATTTGGCCACTGAGCGATAACTTGTCGGACAATCGCTTTACATCCATCAGTCTTCTCCTTGGGCGCTGTGTTCTTAGAATTGGTTAAGAGGAACTTTCAAGCAAGGGAAACCACTAGCATCGTGAGGTAGCTGACCTGCTCGCATGTTCACTTGTAAAGAGGGTATTATCAAACGAGGTGCACCGAGTTGTGTATCACGCTCTGTTCTAAGTTTTGTAAAATCGGCTTTGCTCCTATTGCCTCCCACATGAATGTTGTGGACTTTCTCCTCAGCGACCGTAGTTTCCCACTGTATTTCTCGACCGTTGGGGCCATAGTCGTGACACATAAACAAACGCATATCATCCGGTAGGGCGAGTAGACGCTGAATTGAATCGTAAAGCTCTTCTGCACTCCCTCCTGGAAAGTCCACCCTGGCTGAGCCACTATCCGGCATGAAAAGCGTATCGCCGGTGAAGGTCGCATTGCCAATAACATGGGCCATACAGGCCGGCGTGTGACCGGGAGTGGCGATCACAACTGCTGACATTGTGCCGATCGGATAGGTATCACCATCTTCGAACAGTGCATCGAACTGACTGCCATCTCGTTGAAATTCTGATCCTTCATTGAACACTTTGCCAAAAGTATCCTGAACCACTGTGATTTTCTTACTGATACCGATTTTCCCACCCAGTTTTTGTTGAATGTACGGTGCCGCCGAAAGGTGGTCTGCGTGAACGTGCGTCTCAATTAACCACGTCAGTGATAAATCTTTGTTGCGGATGTATTCGATAATTTCATCAGCATTCTCGTACGTAATTCGACCCGCCGCGTAGTCTATATCCATCACCGAATCGATAACGGCGCAAGCGTTCGAATCGGGGTCTTTGACGACATAGCTGATCGTGTTGGTAGCTTCGTCGAAAAACGGGGTAACGTCTGGTTTAATGTCGGTGTTGGTTTGAATTAGTGTCATGAGAAGTAAATCCTTATCAGAGCTTGCCAGTATTCATATCCAGTGACGCGCTGACTCTGGACGAAAGAACATTATCGATATAACGCGTCGCGATGATGCCGATTAGCATGGCGACTACAAACAGCAACACGCTCGTATTTCCCGTGCCGAGTACCGGTAAAGCCCCACCAGGACAGAACCCGGTTATCCCCCAACCGATACCGAAGAGCAACGCGCCGCCAATTAGTCGCAGATCAATATCAGTTCGACTCGGTAGCGAGAATTTTGATTCATAGACTGGTTGTGTGCGAGACAGCACCCACCGGTAACCAATGAACGTGATCAGCACAGCGCCGCCCATTACGAAACCTAAACTGGGGTCCCAGGAGCCGGCCACATCAAAAAAGTTGAGAACTTTCGCGGGATTAGCCATGCCAGACAATGAGATGCCGACACCGAAGATCAAACCAATGAAATATGCGATAGGAAGTCTCATGCCCCGATACCTATGACGTGTCGCGTGATAAAAACAGTGGCTGTCGTACTAATCATGAAAGTCAGAACTGCGACAACCGAACGTTGGGAAAGTCGTGCAAGACCACACACACCGTGTCCTGATGTGCATCCGCTACCCAAAGTGACACCGACGCCTACAATCAGACCACCGACAACGATCATCGCCGTCGAGCTGGGTATGCTGATAGCTGGCAATGCACCGGTCACAACGGAGAACAGAACGGGACCACAGACCATCCCCGCAAGCACGGTTACACGCCACGCCCAATCCCGACCTGAGTCCGGCATGATGGCGCCGCTGAGAATACCCGTAGCTCCCATGATGCGCCCCAGCGTAAGCATCAGTAGAACGGCGGACAAGCCGATCAGCCCGCCGCCAAACAACGACGCAAAGGGTGTGAACTCAGTAATCACAACGCTAAACCCAACGCGAGTGAACATCGCGGCGGGACCGTGTGTGCTAACGATCCGGCGCCCATGACAATGGCTGTCGCAACAATAGTTAGGCCTGCTTTCATCAGTGTCCTCGCGAATTCTCAACTCAGGGATGTGCTGCGAGACACACTCTAGCGATGGCTTTGGGGAAGTTCAGTGACTATGTCACCTATAAGGTATAATACTTATATATGATTTAGTGATGTATTAGGCAACGCGCGTCCTAATACTACAATAACGTCAAGCGACAGCTAGGTGTTCAAGGGCTGCTGAATCCAGCAACCGGACTTGACCACGAGATTGTTGTATCCAATGACGTCGCTGAAATTCAGCCAATTGACGCGAAACCACCTCTCGAGCGGTTCCAAGCTCAACGGCTAACAGTTTGTGAGTAACAGAGATTTCCATATTGCCCTGCGCAAGCTCCAGGAGCTTCTGCGCTAGCCGGATATCAACACGCTGAAATGCAACGTCCTCTATTATCTGAAAAAGCTCGGTGATACGATTCGCGTATGCGGAGAAAACAAATTGTCTAAAGTTTGCTGAATGGCTAACCAGTTGATCAAATATTGTCAAAGGAATAGCGACAGCTTGAACATCAGTTTCTGCAATGCCTTCGGCAGAGTAATTCTTAACGGCTAGTAGGCAGGCGGTGGTTAGCACACAGCTTTCGCCAGAGCGCACGCGATACAACACAATCTCTCGGCCCTTCTCCGATAATTGTTGAACTCGAACGACGCCGTCCAGCAACAGCAGCAAATGATCCGGTGTCTTGCCAGGCCCGAAAATCACCGTATTTTTAGGCACATTCATGATCGTACTGTTTTCTACTAATTGTTGTTGATCCGTGTGCTCTAACGCGGATAAACCCTCAAATCGTTCTAACCAGCTCATGCTACAACACTCCTTTGCGGCGTTTGGTGGACGTGCCGTAGTCAAGCTCTTCCAACGGTACTAAAGGTGCAATTCGGTTGAGTAATTGAGCCTTGTTCGAAGCGATATCCGCGATGGTTAAATCATCAAGGACCGCCATGAAAGCAGCGGTGGCCTGCTGTATGGCACGAGAGAGCTTACAGATACCGATCAATGGACAGGTATTGGTCTCCGAGTTGAAGCATTCAACTACTTCAAGTTTACCCTCAGTTAGTCGTACGACATCACCGACCACGATAGTGTTTGCCGGTCGTGCCAATTGAAAGCCGCCTCCTCGACCGCGTTGGGTGACCAAAAGGTCCGCACGTCCTAGTTCGTGAACGACTTTTCGCACATGAGGCTTTGCTAATGCGTGGACCTGAACGACGTCTTCAATCCGCACCAGGGCGGGCGCTCTAAGTGCGGCTAGTTGTAACGAGCGCAGCGCATAGTTGGTGTAACTCGTAAGTTTCACGGGGCCTCCGATTGCAATTCAAATATAGACAGCATTTATATCTAAATATTTAACGAGCAGAGCTCGAGCAGTTCTAAAGCACACTTAATAATGTGATTTCCCTGCTTCATAGATAACTTAAGGTACACAAAGAATAGATGTTATGCTATAGTAAATTTAAACGTATATTTTAACTATATCTTTGAGGTAGTCTTAATGGAGTCCCTCTCCGCTGAAACGCTTGCTCGCGCTCAGTTCGCATTCACTGTTTCATTCCATATCGTATTCCCTGCTTTCTCAATCGGATTGGCGAGCTACCTGGCAGTGCTCAACGCGCTGTGGTTAAAAACGAGAGATAGCACCTATCTAACGGTGTTCGAATACTGGAAAAAGATTTTCGCCGTAGCATTCACAATGGGGGTGGTATCAGGGATCGTCATGTCCTACCAGTTTGGAACAAATTGGAGCGAATTCTCGGACAAGACCGGACCGATACTCGGACCGTTAATGGCGTACGAGGTGCTGTCTGCCTTTTTTCTTGAGGCAGGGTTTCTGGGCATCATGCTATTCGGACGAGAGCGTGTCGGCCCAACGCTTCACATGTTGGCGACCGCGCTGGTCGCATTGGGTACTTTGATGTCGGCCACCTGGATACTCTCGGTGAATTCATGGATGCACACGCCAGCGGGCTATGCCATCAATGACGCTGGGCAGTTTATACCCACTGACTGGTGGCAAATCGTATTTAATCCCTCGTTCCCTTACCGCCTAATTCATATGGTACTTGCAGCGTACCTTACGACTGCGTTCGTCGTAGCGGGTGTTGCCGGTTGGCATTTGTTGTCAAAGGATGCTTCACACGTACCTTCTCGACGCATGTTTTCAATGGCTATGTGGATGGCAGTCATCGTGACGCCACTGCAGATTGTGGCCGGTGACTTCCATGGATTAAACACATTGCAGCATCAGCCAGTGAAAGTGATGGCAATGGAGGGACATTACGAGAGTCATCCCACGGGAGCGCCACTCGTCCTCTTTGGCATACCCAATTCAACGGATAAACGCATCGACTACGCTGTTCAGATTCCGAAGCTTTCCAGTTTGATATTGAAGCACGATTTGAATGCGCCGATGGATGGTCTGGATACTGTGCCCGATAACGAGGAGCCACCCATAGCCATCGTGTTCTGGAGCTTTCGCATCATGGTCGGCATTGGATTTGCCATGCTGGGTATCGGGCTCTGGGCAACATGGCGACGCTGGAAGCAAGCGCTATACGATGATAAGTGGTTGCTACGAACAACTGTGTTGATGGGACCTGCCGGGTTTATCGCGGTACTCGCTGGGTGGATAACCACTGAGGTGGGTAGACAGCCTTACACGGTCTATGGACTGTTACGAACCAGCGATTCGTTGGCACCTGTTGCAGCGCCTGCCGTGGCAGCGTCGCTTATCGCGTTCATTGTGGTTTACTTTTTCGTCTTTGGCGCGGGAACTTTCTATCTACTAAGAATGATGAACAAGTTACCCGGCACTAAGGCGCCAGGGCTACTGGAGAGCCATCATGGAAATTGATCTCGCTCTGGTGTGGGCAGGCATTATCGGCTTTGCTGTATTGACATACGTTATCCTTGACGGCTTTGATCTGGGCATTGGCATTCTGTTCCCACTGGCTAATAAAAACACTGATCGCGATCTCATGATGAACTCTGTCGCCCCTGTGTGGGACGGCAATGAAACCTGGTTGGTGATGGGTGGAGGTGGTCTTTTTGCGGCTTTCCCCCTGGCCTATTCTGTCATTCTCCCGGCATTGTATATGCCAATTAGTCTGATGTTGCTGGCGCTGGTTTTCCGCGGTGTCGCTTTCGAATACCGATGGCGAACCGTCAGATGGAAAGGCGTGTGGGACATTGCATTCGCCGGCGGTTCAGGTATCGCGGCGATGATGCAGGGTATTACGTTAGGGGCTCTTGTTCAGGGCGTCGAGGTGACGAACAGAGCGTATAGCGGCGGCTGGTGGGACTGGCTGTCACCATTCAGCGTACTCGTGGGTTTTGCGGTAGTGATTGGCTATGCACTACTTGGCTCCACCTGGTTGATCATGAAAACTGAGGGGGTAATTCAACAGCAGATGCGTCGATACGCCTGGCGGGCGGCGATCGGCACGTTGTTGATGATTTTACTGGTGAGCATATTGACGCCGTTTCAGGATGCCGTCTATTTTCAACGATGGTTTGCATGGCCCACAGTTGTATTAAGTTTGATTATGCCGATATTGGTTGCGGTAGTGGCAAGAGGGTTATATGTAGGGTTGAATAAGCATCGAGACGTTCAACCGTTTGTCTACTCGCTGCTGTTATTTGTGCTTTGTTTTCTTGGCATAACCATCAGCTTCTTTCCCTATTTAATTCCACCAACGCTCAGCATATGGGATGCCGCAGCACCCGAGTCAAGTCTTAGGTTTGCGTTGGTAGGCACCGTAGTTCTCGTGCCGATCATATTGATCTACACGGCCTACGCGTACTGGGTATTTCGGGGCAAAGTTAACCCAAAGGAAAGCTATCACTAATGGCGGTTACGTCAACAATACGTAAAATGGCGTGGTTCGCAGCACTGTGGATTGCAAGTGTCGGCGTCATCATGATCGTTGCTTATGTTATACGCCTTGCTATTCCATCGTAAGTGCCGAATAACAGACAAAGCACTATCAGAGTAACTTAGTCACCGACTAATAGTATGACGACCGCTAAAATCTGACACTCAGTACATGAGATGACTTAGTCATTTCCATCTAAGTTAATTTATTAACTCAACAACCCGGAGAAACAACACAAATGTCTATTCGAATTGGCGATACAGCCCCTGATTTTACCGTTGACACCACCAAAGGGTCCATAAATTTTCATGATTGGATCGATAGCAGTTGGGTTTTCTTTTTTAGTCACCCAGCAGATTACACACCTGTGTGCACAACCGAGATGGGACGCACAGCGCAATTGATCACAGAGTTTGAAAAACGAAACTGCAAGCCCTTAGGCCTGTCCACAGATACCGTTGAGGAACACTTGAGCTGGATCAAAGATGTCAACGATACACAGAACACCAATCTAACCTTTCCAATTGTTGCTGATCCGGATCTAGCTATTGCTAAACTGTATGGCATGATCCATCCTGCCGAAAGTGACACAGCAGCTGTACGCTCAGTCTACATAATCGATCCTGATAAGAAGATCCGCTTGACAATGACCTACCCGATGAGCGTAGGCCGTAATTTTGATGAGATACTTCGAGTCATTGACGCCCTGCAAACGAGCGATGAACGAAAGATCGCAACGCCTGCAGACTGGAGACCTGGTGACAAGTGCATCATTCCACCTTCAATAACCAATGAGATGGCGAAAGACATCTTTCCACAGGGTTGGGACGAACTACGCCCGTATTTACGACTGACTTCATTGTGAGTCGGTATTTTTCCTCTTAGATATCTTTCTACTTTTATATCTTTCTACTCGGAAATCTTTGTCCGGCATCACTGAACCCTTACCCGAATTGTCTTCGACAAAGGTACCGTCGACATCGTAGATCGATAGATGGCCTCAATATCCGCTAGCCCGGTGATTTCTCGTTGGTAGATCTGTCCAACTCTAGCTAGATCTATGGGTTGCAAGTTTTTAACCCGCAGTTCAGCGATAGTGTTGCGGTTCACTTCCTCGTCGTAGGATGCAAGGCATAGGAACTTCTCGATGGCATCCGGGTTCTCGAACTGTATTAGAAAATCATCAGTTGCCGGAATGGTGAGCGTCGAGTCGGCTCTTACCAAACTATTGGCCTGAAAGTCATTGGGAAATATTTTTAGTATTTCGCCAGGCGTTGGCTCGTAGAAACACACTAAGTGTGCATCTACAGTTGGGCTGATGATGAGCTGTCCACTTTCACCGGCCGTATACAGTGACTTGGCGCCACGATCCATTGCCAGAGTAAAATCCAGTGGCGTTAATGCCGTGTCTGGCAGACCGAGTGTTTGTGGGACAATCTTGGTTGTGTGCGACTCCTTTTCGGGTCCTTCGTAGGTGGGTACGACATACTCACGCACCAGCAACGGAACAAAGTCTTCTTCAATTGGCGTCTTGTCCGCCAGCAAGTTGTAGTAGAGCAAATAGTCGAGTTTACTGTCGGCGGTTAATGCCTGCTCCGCTTTATACAAAGCAATCGCGGTGCGTATAGAAGGGCTGTCTTTGCCGTCGACTTCGCCGTCATACATCCCTTTGGAGCGCAGTTTCGCTTGCACAAAAATTCTAATTTCTTCGTCGCTTAGCGCACCATACCATTCACGAATCTCGGTTTGCACCAGCGTGTTAGTGGTTTCAACATCAAGGCACTCCCAATACGGCACCTGCGTCAGCTTACCCATCAACTCGATGACACCAAGCTCAATGAGTGTTCTTAAGGCGTGATGCAGTCCTTCGTTTTGGCTGTAGTTAAAGTTAAAAATAGCGCCTAATTTCTTTACTTGGGCAGTGGCATCCAAGCCCTTACCTCTACGGGCCACAGCAATCGAGTTGCTTGACGAAATACCCGGCAATATCTGCAAACTGGAAACAATGCCGATATTCATATCCAGGGAAATAATGGACGCAACGCGATCCTTGCTCCCTTCGAGACTGAATGCATCTGCGAGCGCAATAC
The DNA here is from genome assembly GCA_019634245.1 of Gammaproteobacteria bacterium. The sequence goes on along the minus strand of JAHQVR010000075.1, from coordinate 346 downwards.
CGCCACTTGTCTGCTTTTCGACAACACCCTGGTCGGCTTGAGTCACACCGCCACGAATGAAAAAGTCTGGTGATTGAAAACTCTTGTTGGCGTGCAGATCATGGAAAACCGTGATGTCGGATAAGTCAGCACCCAGGGCAACAAATCGAATCGCATTACTTTTTAAAGACATTTTGGAAAATGCGGTGATCAGCATGTCTTTAGCACCCGCCGAAACCGCGCTGGTAGCGTCCGGAATATCTTGCGCGCCAACCAACAAGCCGGATATGTTGTAGCGAACGAACAAGTCGTCCATGCAAGAAAGCGCTTTGCTGAAGTTAGTGATCGCTGAACGCGGCTCCGACTT
>JAHQVR010000074.1 GCA_019634245.1 Gammaproteobacteria bacterium | reverse complement strand
TATCCTTGGACGGATGAACGAACTTGCGAGCACGCCCGTGAACTATCTCATTCTGGCCCTGGCTTTTTTGGCACTGCTACTGTTTGGTTGGTCGTTTAGCCGAAGTCGTTCAGAGAGAGCGGCAGCAGAAAATCGGCGCAAAGAACAACGCAGTCGCGTCAGGTCGGACTTAAGCAGAAACGATTTTGCCAGTAAGGCGGATCGGTTGGGCGACAAGGATTCGGTATCGAGCATCGATGATGATTCGATTCCCACCCTAACCAATCCCAATGCCAACACGCAGCGCACGGCCGTTAACTCTCATTCATCCCGAGGAATATCAGCTTCCTCGCACTCAGACTCAGTGGACACTCACTACGCTCCCAAAAAAGCACGGCCTGCCTCTTCTGGTTACAGTGAAACTCACGTCGAAGGATATTCAGCCCCTAGCGTCGCCGGGTTTGATGAGCAGTTGGCGTCTCGTCATGCTGTAGAAGCCTCACAAGAGGACATTATTGCTCAAGCTCAGTCTGCGATCGTTAACCGTCGCAACACTGATCAGCAGTTGTTAGAAGGGTCTTCGATAGCGGCCGTGCCGAGCTACCGGTCACGAACTGCGCGACGTTCACGGTCGGTGGATGTCGAACTCGGCGTGCCCGTTGCTGAGATTGGTCGCAGCGATCATGCCGATGCCTCCGCCCATGCTCTGTCTGCGGATGTCACTGTGGTGCGTAATGATGAACTGGATGAGTTGCAGTCTCTTGCTGCTCTAGTGAATCCACTCAGAATGGAAGTGAACCGTTTGAGTGAGCTGACACCAGGCGGACACGGTGGCGCTGGTCAGCAGCATATGGAAGCGCAATCATTTCTGCCAGACCAAGGCGTTAGCCCGGAAGAGTTGGATGAATTGTATGAACTCGCCAGCCGGGTAAAACCGTTGGAGTATGAGCTTAAGCAAGCCACCCGTGCATTGGATGACACTCGTTCTGCACTAGCGGAAACTCAATCATCTCTGGATCAGAGTCTGAGTGTTGGGAGTGCACAGTCGAAGCTGCAAGCTGAGTTAGAGCAGACCCAACAAAAGTTAAGACAGCAAGACACAGAGCTTGATTTACGCATGGATCTTGAGGCTCGGCTGGAGCGACAGGGGCAGGAGCTCTCCACCGCTGAAGCAGAGCTCAGAGCACTTCGTTCGGAACAAGACAAACTCAGTATCAGTGCCCGATCCGCTGAGCAATTAACCACTGAACTACGCGAAGAGCACGCCAAGGAAATGGTTAATGTGCAACGAGAAGTCGATGAGCTAAACCGATCCCTGGAGCTGGAACGGGACAAACTCTCAGCCAAAGTGGCGGAGATTGAGGAGCTCAAGGCTGTGACGCTGGAACTGGAAAGCACCAAGAAGGATATGGATGTGTTGAATCAGCAGTTCACAGGCCAACAACATCTGTTAGGTAATCGAACTGATGAATTGACCGCGGCTCGGGATGAGATTCGGTTGCTAAAAACCGAACTGGATTCTGAGCAAAAGTCTGTGGAAACCATCAGAGTGGATCTCACCCAACAACAGCAAAGGGTCGCTGAACTGACCCGTGAACGCGAAGAACATCAACAATCGATGAAAGGCACATTTGCCGAGTTTGATCGACACAAGCAGATGTTGAATGAAAAAAATGCTGAGGTGTTAAGTTTGCAGCGCGTTGTGGATGCAAATGCTGAGCAGATCAAAGTGCAAAGTGGCGAGAGCGCAAAGCTTAAGCAGGAACTGCAAGTGAGTCAGCAGACTTTGGACATTCGTAACACCGAAGTCGAATCGCTGAAGTCTGATCACGATCAGCTGCAGAGAGAGACCGAAAAGAAAACTCGCCAATTGAGCCAATTAGAAGCCCGCCTTCAGGAGCTTGAACAGCAGGCTGCCGCTGCAGCACGCCTTCCGGAGTTAGAAAGTAACATTGCGGCTAAGGATGCAGAGATCAGCCGTCTTGATACGCTAGTGGATGAATCCAACAATCAGCTCGCACAACTACAGAAGAGCATACAGGCCAAAGAAGAGGAATTCTCCACAGCACTAGATGAGAAAGACCAACAGATAAAACAAATCGAAGCCCAACACTCAGAGGTGTTAAAGGCGAAGGACGAAGCGTTATTAGCCGCTGAGGAAAAATACGAAAGCGAATTTGAAGCTGAGCGGCAGACTTGGGCGGTAGCACAAGCCAAAACTCGTGATACTGAAAATGGTCTATTGACCCAAATCAGCGGGCTAAAGACCGATTTGGAGGCGCGTGAGAAGTCCATCATTGAGCATAAAACGCAGATTGGTTCGTTAGAGGATGCCCATGAGCGTCATACGGCGGAGATTCAGTCACTGCAAACTAAGGCGAATCAGTCTTCCCAACTTCAAGAGGCCATGCGTCAAAAGGAGCAGAATCTAATCCAGCTCAATGTCCAATTGGATGATCTACGGGAGCAAAATCGCGAGTTGAATCACTCGTTGGCTGAACAGGGCAAACAGCTAGAGCAGATCGAACAACTCGCCAAAGAAAAAACCAGCCTGCTTGCTGCCGTGAATGAAAAAGACCAGGCTCTAAAGAACCAGCAGAATAAAATTACCCAGCTTAAATCCGATATCGATCGACTGGGAGCTCTTGAAGATGTAGTAAAGCAGAAAGACACTAATTTAAGAGAGCTGAATCAACAACTGTCGGTCCTTAAACCTCTTAAAGGTGAACTTGAATCTGAGCGAAGTAAGATTGTTGATTTGACCCGAACTCTGGAGGCTAAAAGCGAAGAGGTCAAACAAAGTCGCAGTGAGCTATCGCAAGCCCACAGAAATCTCGAAGCGAAGCATACTGAGCTAGTGCAGGCGAAGCAGTCTGTCAAGACGGAGATGGAAGCCCTTAAGAGCTCTTCAGTGTCAGCGCTGGCTGCCAAAGACAAAGAGCTAACCGCCTTTCGGGCCGATATAGAAGCTACCAAGCAAGAAGCTCGGCAGTTACAGTCTCGAGCCGCGGCTGCAGGTGACTATGAAAAAGAGCTTAATCAATTAAAACTGGCGCTACAAGCGAAGAACGAAGAACAGAGTAGTTTGCGCAATGAAATTGAAAAGATAACGTCAGAAAGAGATCAGCAACAACAGGCATCTGCGCAATTGCAAGCTGATCTACTGGATAAGCAGCAGTCCTTTAGCAAGCAATTGCAAGCCGCAAAAGCTGTACACGAAAAGCAACTGCTAACGCTTAAGCATGAGCATCAGGAACACCTAAGTCGCCTGGAAGCAGATCAAGCAACGGCTATCGAGACAGTGAAGCATCAGTCACAGGAATCGGCCACTGCTGATACAGAGAATCGCCTCAACTCACTCAGAGCAGAGAATGAAAAGCTGCTTGCCGTTGAGCAGAAGAAAAACGAACAAGCGCTGATGGCGGCACGTGAGGCACACAATCAGCAGATAGCATCATTAAAGTCTGAGCGTGAAGACGCTGTTAAGGCCCTGCGGGCTGATTTGTTGAAGCAGCAAAAAGAGCATGAGTCCAAGTTATCTGACACTCTAGAAGCTGCGAAGGCAGAACATGCGCAACAGTTAGCTTCGGTTAAGGATGAACACCAGAAATCACTGCAGGCGGCTCAGGCAGAGCAGGCCAAGTATAGGGAGGCTCATCAACAAGAGCTCGCTACAACTGTTGAGTCTGTTAAGAACGAACAACTGGCTAAGCTAGCTGAGTTGGATGCACAACATAAGAAATCAATAGAGTCTGTGAAGGCAGAATCTGCCAAGGAAAAAGATACTCAACATACTCAGGCGTTGGAGACTCTGAAAGCTGAACACAGCCAGCAGTTGAAGGCTCTGGAAGCCGATCGAAACAAAGCTGTTGAAACGCTGAAAAAGGAAGCGGATGCTCAGCATGCAAAAGTACTGGACACTCTGAAAGCAGAACACAGCCAGCGGTTGAAAGCTCTGGAAGCTGATCGGGACAAAGCTATTGAATCCTTGAAAGTGGAGATGGCAGAACAGCGTAAAGCGACCGACGTTCAGCTCGCTCGCGATCTAGACTCTGCAAAGGCTGCGCACGCGAAACAGTTGTCAGAGGTCGAAGCACAGCGGGATAAAGCGATACAGTCAGCTCAGGAAGAGACCCTTAGGCAGCAATCTGAGTTCGACAGTAAACTTCAAAAGGCTACCGAAGCAGCCGATGCGCGTTTCGAAAAACAACTCGCTGAGACCAAAGCTGCCAGTGAAAAGGCTGCCGCTGCATTGGAAAAACAGCATCAGAAGGCATTAGCCGAGGCCCAGGCGGAGTCGGAAAAAACAGTGCAGGCGCTTCGTGCTGAGCACAGCAGCCAGCTGGATGAGGCTAAGGTCAAAGCCGACAAAGCTCGACAGGCAGAATTGGATAAATCGCTCAACGCAAAACAAACTGAAATCGATCGATTGGCAGATCAGCTGAAAAAGCATCAATCGGATGCATCAAAGCAACTGCAGTCGGTACAGAGTGAGCTTGATAAACGTCAGCAGCAATTAACCGAATTAGAGAAGTCTTCGAGTGACGTTGAATCTTTGCAGAAGGAGTTGGATACTCAAAAACAGACCATCGGTACGTTACGTCGAAAGATTGCGGTTCACGAAAATACCGCGGCGGAGGCAAAATCTCAATCGGCAGAATTGCAACGCCTGCGGGCCGAATTAGAGTCGAAGAATGATCAAATCTCCAAGCAAGAAACTACACTTGTGTCTCTCCGAGCGCGGGAGTCAGATGCTGAGAAACAGGCGGCTGCACTGAAAAACGCGATGTTGCAACTCGAGGCGGCTAAGAAACATATGACCGATCTTGAAGCTGCAGCCCAGCAGGCACAGAATGCGGCAGCAGCCGGTGAGCAGAACGATCTTGAGCACCGCCGCCTGAGGGCTGAATTTACCAGCATTGAACGCGAGAGGGATAAGATAGCTAGTCAGTACCAGGCCGCAAATGCCGAGATTCGCGACTTGCGAAAACAGCTTGAATTGCTGACGGGAAAAGCGGCCAGTGCGCCAGCGGCAGCTCGTCAGCGAACCAGTAAACCCAAATCGTCAGCCAGCGGCACAGGCAAAGGTAAACCGTTATTTAAGGCACCCAAAGAGAAGGACGATTTGAAAAAGATCCACGGTGTGGGTCCGGTTATGGAGAAGACTCTCAACAGCCTGGGTATAACATCGTTTTATCAGGTTGCAAATTTCACCGCGGATGATGTTGAGCGCGTGACTGAGGCCATCGAAACTTTTCCTGGGCGAATAGAGCGAGACGATTGGATTGGTGGTGCGAAGGAAGAATACAAAAAGAAGTACGGTAAGGAGGCTGTGAAGTAACGCATGCCCATATGGCCTGTACCCTTCGAAAGGAGATCGTCGGCCGACTTCTTGTAAGCTTCGGCAGGTTTTGAGCTAGTGGGTCAATGGGGATCAAACGGGCTTTTGCAAACCCGTTGGCTTGCATTTCGTATGCACCCTTGTGCCGAGAATGCAAAACCTTCTACGTGTCATCAGGGATTAAGCGTTTTCCCAGGCTCAGAACGTTATCGTCCTGGTAACCGATGCTGTTGTAGAACGCAATCACGTTTGCGTTTGTTGAGCGAATTTGCAAATTTATTTTGGGGCAGCCGAGGTTCAGAAGCAACTGCTCCAGCGTTGCCATGATGTCTTGCCCAAAGCCTTTTTGACGATGGTTTGGGCTGACAGCTAAATAGTTAACCCAACCGCGATGGCCCTCATAGCCACCCATGGCGCTGGCCACTATGGCACCGTCTAATTCACCCACGAGAAAAAGTTCTGCGCCTACTTTAAGCTTTCGCTCTATGTCCTTGTGCGGATCATTCCAGGGCACTACCAGGTCGCAGCGTTCCCAGAGATCTATTACAGCATCGGTGTCATCGACTTGGAAGCTTCGAATGAACATGATCTGGTAACGCGTGGGTCTAATGTTACTTTGACAGTACGGTGACGTTGATGAAGTTGGCGCTTCCTGTATTGTCTGATTGGTACACCACAAACACTTTTAAATCGCTATTTCCCCCTTGCCAGGTGGTGGTTTTTAAACCCTCATTAGGCACTTCTCGGCTGGCAGCGGCTTTTCCAATCAGTATGTCCATTTGCGCTAAGGTCAGTTCTGCATCGTCTTGTCCGTCCAGAATCAGGGTGCAGGAGGTCGATGTGCCTTCTTTGAAGTCTGGGTACTGATCCATTAAACCCGCCACCGGTGTGGACTGTACTACGCCCACTCTAAATATTCGATTCGCTAGTTTCATATCCCAACCTTTGAGTAGATCGGGAGAGTCGATGGGGGAGAACTTCTTCAGAGCCTTGTCTCCGATCGGTTCCCAAGCAAATCGATTCGCCATGGCTTCAATGGAATCGACATCAGGAACTTTCGTATAACAGGCCTCATTAAATACATGAACAGGATCAATGGCATCGTCTGACGTTTGAGCTAGGGCAGGGGCTATGGCAAAGATGGCCATCGCGATAGTGAACATGAATTTAATGATGCGGCTCCAATAAGGTGCAGGGTAAAGATTAGCCTTCGTATGGTAGTGCGCGAAAATGTGGCACACAAGCGATTTGCTTGGCATTTCTCGATTTATTAGTAGCCAATCCTGGTCCGACCCCAAACCACCCTAAGTGCCCCAACTGCGCTGCATCGGGTCAGACCCGGCAGCGTCTAAAGCTGCTATCCACAGCACTCAATCATGCACTAACCCCTTTTTTCAATGCGGTGGGTCGGACCCGGATGCACTAGAACAGGTATCAACCGCATGATATCGGGTCCGACCCGGAGCTATCGATACAGTAATTTGAGAGCTGTCTTTGGGTCCGACCCGGGGTTGTCGGAACGAGTGCTGTCCGCGTTCACTTCATTAAGGGAATCGCCTAAACTAGCCAGTATGTCTAAATCACCAGAATCTGCCTTGCAGTCGCTGCTCGAGTCTTCCAAAAGCTTGCAGCTTGCTAGTGTGTCCGAGGATGGATCACCGCACTGCAGCTACACACCCTTTGCCAGAATCGACGGCGAGTTTGTCATTTTCATCAGTCATTTGTCCAAGCACACAAAGAATTTGCTCACTCAACGAAAAGTCGCTGCGATGATTATTGCCGATGAGTCTGACTCTGCGCAGATTTTTGCTCGCTTGCGTGCCAGCTATCAGTGTGATGTGTGTGAGATCGCGAGGGATGCAGAAAACTATGAGTCATTGTTGAATCGATACGAAGCGCATCTGGGTAAAACAGTGGAGTTACTGCGTCAATTGCCAGATTTTGTGTTATTGAGATTGGTACCGACATCGGGGCATTTCGTGATGGGCTTTGGCGAAGCCTATGAGTTGACGGGTCCGGAATTAAATCAGTTCAACCACGTAAAATCAGTGAACTGACTGTCGCGATGAGCGAATTTGACACTGCCAAAGCAGAAGTACTGAGTGCGTTTGAGATTATCGACACCCAACAGCTGAACTTATTCAGACAGCGTCCGGTAATCGCTCCTGAAGAACGGTTGGCCAGGCTTGCAGAGCTAGAACAGCTCAGTAGCGAGGAGGCAGTAAATGGTATGCGCTCCTTGCTCTCAGATGTGTTGAGTATTTATAACGATCCATTTGCTAACTACATTAATCCAAAAGCCCATAAATCCTATAGTGAACGACGTAGAGGCGGATATGTCGGTATCGGAATTAAGTTTCGCGCGCGCACTGATCAGTTTCCAGTGGTCATCGGTGCGATCTCAGGCGGTCCTTTAGCAGGTAAAGACATACTGCCTGGCGATGAGATAGTAGCGGTCAATGGAACAGACCTTGAGGCTCTGTCATCTGGTGATGTTGGCCGAGCCTTACAAGGTCCTGCTGGATCAACCGCAAGCTTAACTACTCGGCGGGATGGTCAGAGTCGCCAAATTGATGCTGTACGGCAGGCGGTAAGGCTCTACTATGCGCGCAGTGAAGTCATGGACAATGACATTGGATACATTAAACTTAGCCGGTTCGGTGCGAATTCACACAAGCAAGTGGCTCGCTTGGTAAAAACGATGTTGGCGAAAAAAGTTTCAGGAATTATCCTGGACTTACGAGACAACCCGGGTGGATCAACCCGCGCAGCACGCAACATCATGTCGTTGTTTGACCAGTCGCCCTGGGTGTATTGTGAACGCTATAAAAGTGGAAGAACCCGAAAGTTACCCAGAGAAGGGGACGTGTTGACCGATCTGCCTATGGCGGTACTGATTAACGAAGACTCAATATCATCCTCTGAGATACTGGCGGGGGCCTTTCAGGATTATGGCCGAGCCACACTGGTGGGCGCTCCAACCTATGGCAAAGGACTTATACAACGTGTGTTTCCACTAAAAGAACCGGTGTCCGGTGCCATTAGGGTCACCATCGCAAGTTATGCGACGCCCAGTGAGAAACTCTTGCACGGCCGCGGGCTAGTACCTGATGTGTACGTGCCGAGTCCTCCCGAACCGCTGTTCAAAGAAGTAGGGTCGGTGAACATCAGTGATGAAGCTCGTGCTTTTAGGCGTGGGCTGATGTTTGAGTCTCTGAGCCGAAAGTATTCAGAATCTGAAGCTTTGGCCCTGCGAAACCTACCGGACACCCAGTTGCTCAGCGCTATTGATGTCGTGCGGTCCTAATTTTTTACCTCACCGTAAACTCTAACCGCCATGATACTGAATGCCAATCAGTCCACGTGGGTGAATGGGCTCGGTTAACACTTTGTCTGTGATGTAGTTAACGAGGTTGAATGAGGCTGTGCAGATGTCCACACTCTATTTGTAAATAGCTCACTCGCTGTCACACAACTTCCCTATTCGTACCGCAGAAGTCGAAGGTTGTGCCGCTAGAAAATGCAGGTATTTTTACAAATGGTTCGGAGAAAAACCATGTCAGCTGCTGCCATTCTAACCATCATTGTTTTGCTTGTACTGGCTTACGCCGTATTGATTTACAACAAACTCATAACACTCAGAAATCGGTTTAAGAACTCTTTTTCCCAAATTGATGTGCAACTGCAGCGCCGCTATGAACTGATTCCGAATTTGGTAGAAATCGCCAAAGCTTATATGGATCATGAAAATCAAACGCTGCTGGCGGTGACCGAAGCTCGAAACGGTGCCAAGCAAGCGTGCGATTCAGCCGCCGAGTATCCCGAGAATTCTACTTTGGTGGACGCCTTGGCAAAGGCGGAAGGTCGACTGACCAACGCGATGGGTAAGCTCAGTCTGGTTATGGAAGACTATCCTGAGCTTAAAGCGGATGAGCGAATGGCTGATCTGCATGAGGAGCTGACAACCACGGAAAATCGAGTCGGCTTTGCACGTCAATCCTATAGTGATTCTGTAATGCGTTATAACACGGCTCGGGAACAATTCCCCGCGGTCATCGTCGCGAATCTTTGCGCCTTTCGGGAGGCGAATTTATTTGAAATGGCCAATGAAGACATGGCCAAGCCAATCAATGTGTCCTTTGCTTAACGAAGCTTGGGAGCACTTTCCTAAGCCTTAGTTCTTAACACTACTTTATGGACTTTTTCGGTCACCAAGACAACGCACGACGCCAGTCTGCGTTGCTACTCGTCGCATTTATCGTTGCGATGTTCGGAATGGCGACGCTCATTCAGGTTTTCATCGGTTCGATCATGATGTTCTTTGGTTCGGCGGACAGTTTGTACGAACTGTCGCTGCCCGCGAAGTGTTTAATCGGATTGTTCTGGGCTGCTATTGTTATCGGTTGTTTGTTTCGCTATTTCGATGTTCGAGGTGGTGGGGCAGTACTAGCCAAGCGCTTTGGTGCAGAGCCGGTCGGCAGTGGTCAGGATAAGCGACAAGATCAGCGGCTACGCAATGTGGTAGCGGAGATGTGTGTAGCCTCACGCTGTCGTCGCCCTGATATTTATGTACTGCGCAACGAAGCCAGTTTGAATGCGTTCGTCGTGGGTGGGTTTAAAGACAACCCTGCGATGGTAGTAACTCAAGGGCTTCTCGATGAGCTGGATCGTGACGAGCTGCAGGCAGTGGTGGCCCACGAGTATGCGCACGTTGCCAACGGGGATGTTCCCCTGAATATGAAACTATTCATTGTGATGGGTGGATTATTGGCAGTGGATGAAATTGGTTCATTGTTAATGCACGAAGTCTGGGATCGTAACGCTCCGCTGCATCATCCAGGCATACTGGTGGGAGCTGTGTTTAAAGTGGTTGGGTTTGTGGGCGTTGTTAGCGCTACACTGATTCGTTCGGGTTTTTCCCGTCAGCGCGAGTACTTAGCTGACGCCACAGCCGTTCAATACACACGAAATCCGCAAGCACTCGCATCAGCCTTGAGTGCCATTCGTGACGCAGATATTGACAAGCCACTGCAAGGGCACTATGCCGCTGAAATTGCGCACTTATGTTTTCAAGGTGGGGATCTTAGTGCTTGGTGGAAGAAGCTAACGGCCAGTCATCCCCCGATTCAAAAGCGCATCAAGATTATCTGCCCGACGGGCATGCAGAAACGTCGACAGAAGAAAGAATCACGCAGTGAGTTTCAGGCCAAATCACTAAACACGGCCAATGAAGTGACGAGTTTGTTCGGTGGATCGGCATTTTTTGCTGACAGCGGCGCTGATACAAACACTGAAGTTGATAGCGAAACAGAATTTACAAATGAAGCCAGCGATTCAGCTGATAACAACGCAATAATTGTGGGAGATGGAGTGGTGATTAGCCATGACGATGATGTGTTCTTAGAGCCGTTAACCGATCGTGCATCGATGATGATGCAAGATGCGTCGTCCTGTCTGGCGGTTTTGTTTGCCGTTTTCGCAGTCGATGAATCTATTGACCGACGCAGCTATCTCAGTGCAGTGTCATTTGCTTATAATCAGAATTTTACCGATCAGGTAAAGCACATACTCGAAGTGTTAGAGGCAGATTTGCGCTCCCAACCCAACACTATCATTGAACACGCTACCAGTCGTTTAAGCGGTAGTGTGCAGGAAGAGAATCGCAGACGGTTTTTAAAAAACTTGGAACGCCTGCTGATTGCTGAAAAGCAATACAATCTAACGACCTATGTGACGGTTCAACTCCTCCGACATAAGCTCAATGCCGATTTCCCCATACTAACCAAGAAAGCTGAAGATGCTAACACTCCAGCTGAAGGAGTAGCGGCGAAAACCTTTGATCAAATGGGAGAAGAGTTTGCGCTTCTATTATCGCTCGTTATCGAAGGTTCAGGTGCGCCTGAGGCCGAGATCGACGCTGACTACCGTCGCGTGTTGAGAGCCTACACGATTGAGAATATCCCACGTAGTAAAAGCTCAGATGCAGGTGTTATTGAGAAGCTGGAAGGTGCCTTCCAAACACTGTTGGTTCAGCCCAGGCCCATTCGCCAGGCCTTTGTCGAACATTGTCGTGAAATCGTCATGCAAGACAACCACGTGACAAAGGCGGAAATCGCGTTGCTGAAAATATTCAGTGCGTCACTGGGCTGTGATGTAGCAATATCCAGGGGCAATAGCGATGAAACGTCTGCGCAGGCTGCCTGAGCCGCCCCAGCTCCGCAATTCTGCCATTGTTGTCAGTCATTTATTCCGCCAGCAACGAAGGCCAGTTGGTATCGCCCCTGGAAATGAATTCGTCTTGATTGGACTGCCATTTCTCTTTGATCGACGCGTTGATGTTCAGGTACAACTTGTCTTCGACAAATGTCCATTGCAACGGATCGCCCTTCACTGTTTGATTCATCGCCACGGCGAATGCACAATAACCGCCGTATTGAGGTGCGTATTTCTCTGGCTCAGCCACAAACGCCTCCAGGTTTTCTTTGGTGGTAAAAAACCACTCGGCGCCTTTGTAGTCTGTTTTGAATTTATCCGAACCCTTTTTGGGTCCGCCGTCTTGGTAATAGCTCACCACATCATAGCCACCGACAGCCGAGTTATCCATGAACGAGGTGTAGATAGGGTCTTTAGCCAATGCGATGTTGGCAGTCCAGGGTAGGGTGGCCAGTATGAGAATCGCCCACAGCATACCCCGAAGGATCTTTTTTGACAAAACACGATCGGGGTTAAGCGCAGCACAGTTTGGTTTTGGGGCTGACTGGGTGTTTGTGAGTGTTGATGTCATAGCGGTTACCTTGTGTGATACTGACACGATTACAGGTCCTTCCCTTCTACAGTTAGTGGGCGCACCGTTGGCGAAGTTCCATCATGGGTTCACGGCTGTGTCTCAATATTCCGGGAGGTGTGATGCTGTTTAACTCCCTAGGCTTTATATTCGTCTTTTTACCGCTGACGTTACTGGCTTACCATCTACTATGCCGAGCCAGCCGACCGGACTGGGCGATTTTGGCTTTGATCACCGCATCATTGACGTTCTACGGATGGTGGGAGCCACGGTATCTGCTACTGATCACCGCCTCGGTGCTTTGGAATTACGGTGTTGGGCAAGCGCTGATGCGCACGCCCCGGAATTTGGTGAGGCGCCGTCAATGGTTATTAGCAGCGGGTATAACGATGAACCTCGGCTGTATCGCCTGGTTTAAATACGCGGGTTTTTTTGTCGCCAGTGCCAATACCATTTTGGGTTCAGAGATTCATTTACACCATATCGTACTGCCACTGGCCATCTCATTTTTCACGTTTCAACAGATTGCCTATTTGGTGGATACCTACCGTGATTCTGAAGGCGAGCGAAGTTTTTCACGTTATGCACTGTTTGTCACTTTCTTCCCGCAACTGATTGCCGGGCCGATCGTTCACCACAAAGACATGCTGCCGCAGTTCGCAGCCCATACCGGATTGAAACTGCAGAATTTGATTCTGGGTAGCACCCTCTTTTTTATTGGGTTGTTTAAAAAGGTCATTGTGGCTGATGGCGTAGCCCCTTATAGCGATACCGTGTTTGGACTGGCTGCAACGGGCGTAGAGCTGAGTTTTCTAGAGGCCTGGACCGGTGCGCTGGCTTACAGCCTTCAACTGTATTTTGATTTTTCCGGTTATTCGGATATGGCCATTGGTCTAGGTTGTTTGTTCGGCATTCGGTTGCCGCTGAATTTCAATTCTCCATACAAAGCCTGCAGCATTATCGACTTCTGGCGTCGTTGGCACATGACCTTGTCGCGTTTTCTAAAGGACTACCTATACATTCCGTTAGGAGGTAGCCAGCGAGGTCCGACCCGAACGTATGTGAACTTGATGATCGTAATGCTGCTTGGAGGCTTGTGGCATGGTGCTGGGTGGACCTTTGTGATTTGGGGTGGCATTCACGGCCTTTACTTGCTGATTAATCACGCGTGGCGTCGGTGGGGTTGGTCGCTTGAAGGCTTCGTTGGCCGAGTGTTCGCGCAGAGTCTGACGCTGCTGGCGGTCGTGGTCGCATGGGTTGTGTTCCGAGCAGAATCGATGGAGAGTGCCGGGCGCGTGCTTGCCGGAATGGCGGGGTTCAATGGCGTGGCCGTTCCTATCGAGTGGAGTACAAAATCTGCCTCGGTCGTTGCTTTACTGACCAACGCCGGAATTGAATTTAAAACACTGACAAACATGGGGCCGTTGTTTACTCCTTTGCGCGATGTGGCTGTATTGAGTGGCGCGCAGATACAGGTGGATTCCGTGGGAACCGTTACAGCGCTGTTGTCTTTGTCAGTGCCGATATTCTTTGCTCTGTTCTGGCCGAATACGCAGCAGTGGATGCATCGATATGAACCGGCGCTGACGCAAACCGCACCCAACCTGCTGTCGCGGTGGTTGGCCTGGCGAGTAAACCCAGCGTTCGCGATCGTCTCGGCGGTAGTCGCCGCCTATGCCTGTTTTGGTGGCACCGGCGCTTCCCAATTTTTATACTTTCAATTCTAGGTGAGTTTGATGAATAGAATTGACAGTCATCAGCGCTACGCCATTGTTTTTGTCAGTCTGTTTGTGCTGATCGGATCCATGGTGTTCGTGTTCAAACGCACCGATCTGTTTCCTTGGATAGGGGCATGCCATGCCGGTGGCTATGATGAGGAACACTACATGGCGTATTGTCACAGCACGCGCTACGGTGACTACGAACACTATGCGCTTTTTAAAGGCAGCGAACCCAAGGTGATAGATGCGCTGCAGGCGGCGGAGGTATTGTTTTTAGGAAACAGTAATACGCAGTATGCGTTTTCGACGCAGGCGGCATCCACATATTTCGCTAATACTGGCATTTCGCACTACGTGATGGGGTTTGGCAATGGCGCGATGAGCCCGGTGGCTCAAACCATCATCGAGACTCATCAGCTTAACCCCAGTGTGCTGGTGGTGAATGCCGATCCGTTTTTTTCTACTGAAATCAATGGCACCTTTCAGGTGTTGCTCGATGCGGGGGACTCGAACCGGGTGCAGTATGATCGCAAGCGGCGATTGCAACAGTGGCAACAATCGGTGTGTGCCGATGAACACTCATCTTGGCAGTCCTGGTTATGTCAAGGATCAGCGGAGACGTTATATCGTAATCGTAGCAACGGTCATTGGAAAACGGACTTCTATCGAGAAGACCTTAAAATACCCGTCAGTGTTGCCGATACGGCGCTTCTGGATGAGTTGAATGATGCCACCCAGTCAGCCCGGCAGTTTATTGAAGCAGTGGGTGTCCCTGCGGAATGCACGGTGATCACTGTGAGTCCGAGGACTCGTACACCCAAGGCATTCGCCCAGCAACTCGCAAGCGACTTAGGGGCGGTGAGTGTCTTCCCTGACGTCGAGGGCTTGCTGACTATCGATCATTCGCATTTGAATTATCTCAGTGCAGAACGGTGGTCAACGGCTGTGCTCGCTGAATTAGATCCGGTGATAGAGTCTTGTGTGAAGCCTGTCGTGGCCCAAAAGCTTTGAATATGTCCGCCTTGGTATTAATTAGCCTTCAACTATCTTTATGGGTATCTACAAAGGATATGACGCCTTGAACGAACAAGATCTGCAAGCCTCACTTGAGGTGGAGACACTCGACCTGGAATACATCGTTCAAACGCTGGGTGACGAACTCCAGGCGTTCTCGGGTAAAAAAATTGTGATCACCGGTGCTGGTGGCTTTCTTGGGTTCTATTTGACCAAAGCCATTGTGCATTGGAATCAAGAACAACCCAAGGATGCGCAAGTGTCGCTGATTGCCAGTGATAATTTTCTGCGTGGCAAACCTGCTTGGCTTGAGGCCTTGGCCGACGAGCAGAAGTTGACGCTTATAAACTTTGATGTCACCGATCCATGGCCTGACTCAGCGGTTAATGCGCATTTCTATATTCATGCTGCCACTATTGCCTCACCGATATATTATCGCCAGTTCCCGATCGAAACCATGGATGCGAATGTGCTGGGTATTCGCACGTTGCTGGATTTGGCTGTAGAGAGAAAAACCTCTGCACAGCCAGTCGAAGGCATCTTGTTCTTTTCTACCAGCGAAATCTACGGCGATCCTGATCCGCAAAATATCCCAACAGCTGAATCCTATCGCGGTAATGTTTCTTGCACTGGACCCCGTGCTTGTTACGATGAATCCAAACGCTATGGCGAAACGCTGTGTGTTAATTTCGCTCAACAACATGGTGTTCCTGTAAAAACAGCCCGTCCGTTTAACAACTATGGACCTGGATTGTCATTGAGCGATCGTCGCGCGCCACCGGATTTTGCCAGAAATGTGTTGGAAGGCAATGATATTACGCTGCTCTCCGATGGCTCACCGACACGAACGTTTTGCTACGTGGCCGATGCTGTCATTGGATACTTTAAGATACTGCTTCGCGGGGCAGCCGGCGAGGCGTACAACATAGGTAACGATGCACCGGAAATATCAATACGAGATTTTGCCACTCGCATGATTGGCATCGCTCAACAGCATCTGGACTATAACGGCCAATTAAAGTTTGAAAACAGCGATGACGAACACTACCTAACCGATAATCCACAACGCCGTTGTCCCGACATTGCCAAGGCGCGAGCTGCGCTGGAATTCGCACCGGGTATTGAATTAGATGAAGGTATACGACGATCATTGATGTGGTATCGCGCACAGCTTGACTCTCCATCAAGCTGATAAGGATCTGGCAGATAGCGTCTATGAAAATTGCGATTATTGGTGCGGGTTATGTGGGGTTAGTGTCAGGGGCTTGTTTAGCGATGCCAATCATGCGAGTGGCAAAATCTCGTATTGATATTTCCGGTGCATCGTTACCTATGTTGTAC
>JAHQVR010000073.1 GCA_019634245.1 Gammaproteobacteria bacterium | reverse complement strand
GCTGTGTTGTGGGCCGAGCCCAATAGCATCACTTTCCCATTGGGCAAGGTGCAGAAGTTTATTGAAGCAGGAGCCGAGGAAGGCACACATTTCTTTGCAAAAACGATTTTAGATAAATTCAAAATGCAGAGCTGACAAAGCTGTTGGTAAACACCCTAAGTGACGCGCTGAACACCTACCATAGAATAAACTGCACTAATCTAGATAAAAGGTTTGCCTGCTAAGGCCTGCAAAAAAGTAAAGGCAACCAGTAAGCCATATATGCCCGTAAGGATAAGCGCCACAAGCTGTGATTTTTCTTGTTGAAAAGCAGATTGATCACTTATCATTCGGCTAGCTAGCCATCCAGCTAGTGGCACAAAATGCAAAGCGTGGGTTGAGAAAAAATGGGCAACTCTTAAATCGCCTACTTGTCGTAACCAGCCCAAAAAAGGGATTGAATTCTTTGCCGCGATGGATAGTTCACCTGTGACTACGGCGTGTGATTGATTTGGAGCGCCTGACATATAGCCAGCGGTAATCAATGTTAGAACAAACGTTGCGATAAGGCCGTACCCCAAACTGTATTGTGTAATCGGGCGTAACGCTGTGTGATTTGATCGTAAAACACCCATCCCCACCACCAGTGAAAGCGCTGTGAGAATGACAGCGATAATGCCCATCATAGGGTAGGTAGGTGCAAGAACGGGGTGTGATCTATTAAAGTGCGCCGCCTCGCCTAAGGATGCTGCATAGATCAACCAGATCATTTCCAAGGCGATCGAGACGATAACAATCACTACGAAACCGTTGTAGCGTTTGCTCGATCGCCAACTGTCGGGCAAGTAGTTTGAGTACCACGAGAGGGTTAGCGTGTATACCGCGAGGGCGAATGCAAACTTGATAGGCTTCCACCAAACGTTAATCTCTAGCACCGTACGTGTATCCATGGCCAGTGCCAGTGCTAATGCGGGCATTATCAGTAGCAGTGCAAGGCCGCAGTTCGCAAGGCTCAATTGGCCGAACAGCATTTGTCTCCATAGTGAGTCAGAAGCAACTGAACGTTGTCCATTGAGGCTGACGATCTTGCGGCTTACAAACAAGATGCAATACAACAACAGGCCTACTGGGCCCAACATAAATGTGAGTAGAAAACAGGGAATAAGTAATAGCCGGTTTAGTCCGTTCGCTATGCCGTGTCTGGCCAGACACCATCCTACGAAAAGGTCGAAAGCGAGG
This sequence comes from Gammaproteobacteria bacterium, assembly GCA_019634245.1. Next base: position 7,387 of record JAHQVR010000073.1, on the reverse strand, counting down.
TAGTGTACCCAACCAGTCAGCGTCGCACCGTCATCAGCAAACAGCGACAAAACGTTAGCCAGGGAATCAAACCCACCGTTGGCTGAGCTGAGGTGTACCAAGGCGGATGCGCAATACATCAAAGACAGAACAACCGGCAGCAAGAGGCCGCCGTAGCGCGTTTGGTGTTGTAAATTTGCAGGTAAAAATAGCCAGATTATCAGCCATATCCAGCCGGGCAAGGCTAAGGAGTTGGCTATTTCAAAAACTGTACTTGGATCAGTTAATATCATTAAACCACCCCGTAAGCGACATTAAATTGCTGATATCGTTATCATGATAGCTTTGTAAAAGAAAACAGACAAACAATCGCGCTTTTAAAGATGTTCGCTAATCGATTAAAGGGATAGGCTAAATGTCACACGTATTTCCCAGGCACTGTCACACAACATTTCCGGTCGCTGTTGGTGGTGATGGTTGTTATCTGATTGATGAGGCTGGCAAGCGCTACTTTGACGGCTCGGGTGGTGCGGCTGTGTCTTGCCTTGGTCATTCCAATGAACGTGTGCAAAACGCAATGAAAGCGCAGATTGATCAACTCGCTTATGCGCACACCGGGTTTTTCACCACAGAACCTGCAGAAAATTTGGCCGACCTTCTTATAGATCATGCGCCGGGCGATTTAGATCGTGTGTATTTTGTATCTGGCGGGTCGGAGGCTGTGGAGGCTGCGCTAAAACTTGCGCGACAGTACTTTGTTGAGAAGGGCCAGCCGCAACGCAAACATCTTATTGCACGCAGGCAGAGCTACCATGGTAATACGCTAGGTGCACTGGCTGTGGGTGGCAATGGCTGGCGGCGCGAGCAGTTTGCACCACTACTAATTGACGTTAGCCATATCGCACCGTGCTACGAATACGCCGAACGTCGAGAGGACGAAACACTAAAAGACTACGGGCAACGAGCCGCACAAGATCTGGAGGACGAGATTCTGCGCTTGGGGCCGGATTCCGTCATGGCGTTTTTGGCAGAACCTGTAGTTGGCGCAACGCTGGGTGCAGTTACAGCAGTTGATGGTTACTTTGCCAGGGTGCGAGAAATCTGTGATCACTACGGCGTGCTGCTTATTCTCGATGAGGTAATGTGTGGCATGGGAAGAACAGGGCACCTATTCGCCTGTGAGGCCGATAACATTGCACCAGACATCACTTGTATAGCAAAAGGGCTGGGGGCAGGTTATCAACCCATAGGTGCCATGTTGTGCACATCAAAAATTTACAACACCATCTCAACAGGCTCGGGTTTTTTCCAACACGGGCATACTTATCTGGGGCATCCGGTTGCCGCTGCAGCTGCTTATGCGGTACTAACCGAGCTGTTCGAAAAGCAGCTAGTTAATAGAGTAAGTAAAAAGGCCGCCTTTTTACAATCAAGACTGCAAGCGCATCTGGGTCAACATGCTCATGTGGGTGATATACGTGGTAGAGGATTTTTCTGGGGCTTGGAGTTTGTTGCTGATAAGCAAACCAAAAAACCGTTTGATGCTGATAAACAGTTAGCAGCAAAATTGAAAAAAGCTGCGCTTGAACAAGGTCTGGTGTGCTACCCCATGCCCGGCACACGTGACGGTAAAAGTGGAGATCACATACTATTAGCACCACCGTTTATCGCAACGGATGATGAGTTGGAGGATGCGATTGAGCGATTGGTGAGGGCTGTCGATGCAGTGCTTACTTAATCGAAGATTGTATAAAACGCCTGACAAGCGTATCGCACTATCATTTTAAAATAGGCAACATCACAGAGATAAGCAATCTCGAACCATCCAAAGCTGCTGTAATCTTGCCTTGGTTGGATAAGCACAATTGCCTGACCACAGACAGACCAAGCCCACTTGGGTGTTCATTGAGAACGCGGGTTCGGCTTTCGGACACACGATAAAAACGATCAAACAAAAATGGCAGGGCCTGCTCAGTGACATCAGGCGCTTCGTTGCTGAAGATCAGTTTGATCATGTCTTGATCGGAGTCCAACAGTACCTCTATTGCGCAGGGCCCATCAGCAGATGCATATCTGAACATGTTGGACAGTAGATTATCGATGATTAATTTTTGCGTGTTGGGTGCAGCGGCTAGTCTGCATCCGCCTAGCGACTCTGGCATCAACAAATTGAGTTCCAGACCGCGTTGATTTAGCCGGCTGGTCCACCCATACGTCGCAGTTTCCAGCAAGTCGGCAATGGTTATTGTGTCGTTTCGGCCCTCACAATCTGTACCTGTATTATCCAGCTGCATCGTTTCGATCGTGTGCGTGAGCGACGTTAGATGGTTCAACTCTCTTGAAATAAGTTTGTAGTACGCACTGTCCGCTTCAAAGATTCCGTCTTCCAATCCCTCGGTATACCCCTGAAGGCTCATAATTGGTGTTCGAAGTTCATGACCTAGGTCCATCATGAACCGGGCGCGTCGCTGTTCCTCTTGTTGTAGTGCGAGTGCTAGCGCATTGAAATTGTCTGCCAGTCGGCCGACTTCACCTTTTTCAGTTTTTGCGCGTGCGCTGTAGTCACCTTGCCGCAGCCGTTCAGTTACTTGGGCAAGCGATCGCATCGGACGAGCAATCCATAACGCCAGGCCTATAGAAGCAACTATGGCAGTAATAAGACCTGCGACAACACTAATCCAAAGTTGTCGCTCCACGTCATCTACGTACATCGCGTGCAGCCTGCCTGGTTCAATGTTGAACGTTGACATCAAGCGATCAGAATAAACACTGCTTTGGCGCATGAATGTTAGATACCACGCCAACCCTAACAGGGCGATTGTGAAAACATTGGCGGCGATTATCTGTACGGTAAGCCAAGGCCAGTTTCGAAACCGGGTAGTCATTGTGTGCTACTTGCGTGTTGTTGCATTGAAAGCTTATAACCGAAGCCGCGCACGGTTTGAATCATGTCTCCTGCCTCTTTGCCAAGCTTTGTACGCAAATGGTGAACATGCACATCAATTGCTTTAGGGCTGACAGAATCTTCGTTGCCGTAGATTGCAGAGATAAGTGTGCGCCGTTCGAAAACACGCTCTGGACGATTGATCAGTTGTCGCAGGATAAGATATTCATGCGGGGTCAGCTCCACCGGTATGTCATTAATCAGGCAAACGGGTTGCGAGTCGTCAAGCTGTATTGGCCCTCGTTTCGTCATCAGGCTCTCAGTCGATTGCCTTGACTGCATTCTTTTAAGGATCGCCGCTATCCTTACCAGTAGTATGCGTGGCGAAAAAGGCTTAACGATATAATCATCCGCGCCTGCACCAAAGCCTCGAAGAATATCACTTTCAGTGCCGAGCGCCGTTAGAAAAAGAATAGGTGTATCGTGACCTGCTTCGCGCATGGCCGAGGCAATGGCTGTTCCGGTTTTGCCAGGTAACATGACGTCCAATATGCAGATATCGAATACGCGCTCTAGTGCACGTTGCAAACCCTGGTTACCGTCTGTCGCGGTTACTACGTTATAGCCTGCATTCTCCAGATAGGCGCTCAGGAGATTCAATATATTTCCGTCGTCCTCCACGACCAGCACTGACGCATTCTCTGTATTGTCAGTTGATGATAATGTCATTGATCTGTACGGGATGCGATGAGATTAGGAAACAGGAAACCAATGGCTCCATATCAACGTATGGAAGCGTAGAAGCCATTGGTATCCTTTGGAGTAAGCGTCTGTCATTAAAGAGTTGCGACAGCGACCCGCGGGAATGGTTCCTACAGATCAGAGCTTGGAGTGGCGTAAATGCGTTTCCAATTGGATTCGCCTTTTCGGATCACTTCTTCAGTTTTTGCCAGAAACAGCTTGTTGTGCGCTTTCGGGCTGCTGTTTAGGTAGAGTTGGCCATCAACGATGCTCCACAAATCAGGTTTGGTCGGTACTTTCTTGCCTTTACTTGCGCCTGCTGCACACCAACCACCGTAAGCCGGTGCAAATTTCGCTGGATCGGCTTCGAACATCGCCTGATTTTCAGCTGAAGAGAAATGCCACGTCACACCTTGATACATTGCAGCAAAGTCGGCGGAACCCTTTTTTGGCATACCCTCAGTGTGATAAGCAACGACGTCATAGCCATCAACAACGGCGGAGTCATTGACGAAGTGTTCTTCCACAGCTAGAGCCTGAGTAGCGGGTATAGCCATGGCAAATGCTAATGCTGCGCTTCTTACGTATTTCTTCATCGTATTGTCCTTTAGTTAAATGCGAAGTGTCCCGATTGGTCGATTTGATTCGACTTCGGTGCCGTTACAAACGTAAAGGGCGATGGTTTGCTCAGGGTTTGTCTTGGGTTAAGTTTTGGTTAGCGTCTGTAATATGACGGTGGAGGGGGTTCTTATTGCCTCTGGGTATACGCCGATTGCAACTGTTCCTGGCTGTTGAGGTTGGCAGAAAAGGTTAACTCTAGCAAGATTCAACCTGGATCCAGGTAATCCTTATTGTATTTCTGGTCGGATTGGATATTCTAGAATCATCTGTGCCAGATGATTTGATTCATGTTCAAAATCGATTTCAAGAAAGAACTAAAGCATCTCTACACAGCGTCAAGCAAAACCTTTCAGGTTATAGATGTCCCGGTAATGCAGTTTCTGATGATTGACGGTCATGGGGATCCCAATACCGCCAAGGAATATAAAGATGCTCTAGAAACCATTTATCCGGTTGCGTATAAATTAAAATTTTTAAGCAAAAGTCGGGATAGGGATTATGTCGTGCCACCACTTGAGGGGCTTTGGTGGGCAGATGACATGGCCGCTTTTACGTCCAGAGCGAAGGATGAATGGGATTGGACAATAATGCTTATGGTTCCGGATTGGATATCTTCTAAGGACTTTACATCATCAGTGGCGAAGCTAAAGGCCGAAAAGAATTTACCAGCCATAGAGAAGCTGAGATTCGAGAAGTATAAAGAGGGTTTGTCTGTGCAGAAGTTGCATATTGGCTCATACGACGATGAAGCGGAGTCTTTGGCATTTCTGCACGAACAATGGCTTCCGGAAAACGGCTATAAGGAAACAGGCAAGCACCATGAGATTTACATCAGCGATCCGAGAAGAACCGTTCCTGAGAAACTCAAGACTATTCTTAGACAACCTGTTGCGCAAGTAAGCTAGGAATACGGAATTGGCTGAGTTCGCCTGAGCACACAACGATGCCAATATTGTTTCGATTCCAGCAAGGTTTGTAGATTTAGATCAAGCAAAGGATATAGGTTCGCCAGCTACCGGTATGGACTGAATATTTCGCAGTTTTGTGATTCTTTCCCGTCTTCTGTATAGGTGTGCGTGCAAAGCAACATTGAATTCGGATCGCCCGGCTGCATTTCCACAATCGTAGAAGTGGCTGGTGCATGCCCACTCATCATGGACACTCGAGAAGGTCTATCTCTTTTTACTACTTTTTCCGCGTTGTCATGTTGTTCTTGACTCCACAATCCCATTTCAAGCTTGAACTGATGAAGCAAGTTGAAAGCCTTCTCTAACGTTACCGGTAAGTCCTCAACAATGTAATTCGTCGTGTCACGCAAAGCTAACTCAAGCGATACCAGCTCATATAATTCTTTTTGCTCTGTGTGGTCCGACATCATAGGTTGATCAGGCATTGGTGGACTTAGCAATCCACCCATTTTCATGGACATTGGCATACGCATCTCGAACGACCAACGCTTAAATATCTCTTGCTCTTCGGACGAAAACCCTCGGTCGCCCAGCCAGATTGTAAAGGCGTTTACCGCGGCGTGATTAGCAGCGTTCCATGCATCCATTGCTGGATCTGGCTCGTGCATTGATGAATCGATCGTGTTTTGGGGAGTTTGCGTCCAATCCATATTGAAGAACAAAGTCGAAAAATTTCGACCACCCATTGAGCCTGGATCAGCATCGCTGTGTTCATATCGATAGGGCTCGTCAGGGTCGAGGTTCTCAACGGCCATTTCAAGAAATTCGCTTATCGACGTTGCCAGCACGCGGTTCTCGTCGGTATCATGACCGAATTCTATAACCTGCCCATAAGTACCACCGCGTAATGGTTTTAAATCAACGGCATAGTAGGCGGCGTTGGACACTGCAAAGGGCACCCAGCCTGGTTGCCAATCAACGGCGGCGACCGGATCACCGCTGCGAACTTCAACCTCAAAAATTTCGGGTAAGTAACTTTCGCGTATATCCATCAGCTCTGCGTAATTTGATAAGACTTTTTCAATCGGAATAAATTCGTACCACCCGAATAATGGGCAGAATGTTCCACTAAATGATTTGTCCGTCCAGTAAGGGTCGAGTTGACCGTTCGCAGTTAAATACAAGGCAACGAAGTCTTCCGGTAATTCCATGCCTATCGTATCGCTGAGCCGCGCTATGTCAGCAGTTTCAGCCGGCGGCAGAAGCTGGGATTCAATATCGACACCAAGGTTTGATACGAACATCAACCAAGCGGCGAATGCAGATTCAAAAGTCAACACTGGATGCCCTCCATTTATGCAGATGAGTATGACTTGTATTGTTTGTCAAGCGTATCATTGCTGTTGCACGTAGATTGTGAATCATAGATAAACAAACAATCGGCATAGAACAGCAATAGATCAAAGTCTCTCCCATCGGAGCTATAGAGAGTGGTTCTAATGAAAATAACTCTTGATGGAGACCACGCTGGTTTCGATTACAAAAACGCACTTATCGCCATGTGGGAGTCTATTGGAGTGGATAAAGATCGTAATTGCGAGCTAACGGTATGGACTGATAGTTCGGGATGTAAACAAAAAAATCAGATTGGAGCTGTAGACGCTTGTAAAATATAAAAATGGCTGTAAGGTTTTAGGTTGATCACTAGTAAAATTTAACTAATACAATTGTACTAGTAAATTAAAAATTGCGCCTCACGTTCCGATTTGAATTTTTGAGAATCGTTATTCCGCGTAAGCTAAAACATGCATTCGTGGACTACATCAGTCTTGAATAATGAATAATTATGTTGTAGTTTTCTGTTTGTGTCGTGGTGCGGTATTCATGTCTAGCTCATTCTAGTGCAACGGAACTATCCATCTCGGTACAATAGACGTAGTCAGTTTCTTATGTTCCCTCCATATACTTTATTGAGGGATGAATACTTGGCAGGATGTCGCAGTTGTGAATTTGACTATTCGAAAATTTTCTTACCTTATGGGAGTATTTTTGATGATCAAATCTCGCCTTTCTTTCTTTATCTTATCTGCGTTATCGATTTCTCTGATTGCCTGTAGTAGTTCTTCAAGCAACAACACAGCCGATGGCACTACGGATGGCACTACGGATGGCACTACGGATGGCACTACGGATGGCACTACGGATGGCACTACGGATGGCACTACGGATGGCACTACGGATGGCACTACGGATG
>JAHQVR010000072.1 GCA_019634245.1 Gammaproteobacteria bacterium | reverse complement strand
AGAGCTAAGAAACGCCACCCGATTAGAGTCCAACACATCGCCTCGGGACTCACTGTTGGTAATCAGCCCATCGACCCTTAATAGTCCTGCAAATATTGCATTTGGTGCTTCTCGGCTCAGACCAAGCGTACCCACCAATCGTGTGGCGATGGTTTGATCTGGCGACTCCTCATTTATGGTGTAGTTATCATCGAACCGTTGATCGATTGCCGCAGAAGGCTCCCAAACCCAGACATCGGCAATTGATGTGATGGGAATCGTTATGGCCGGAATAGCCATAGCCAGGAACGAATAACATTTAAAACTGGCTCGATGCAACGGCATGGGCAAAACTCAGATGGATGGCGAGAGGTTCGCGCTATGATACTGCGTCGTTCTGTGATGCGGCAACAACGGTGTTAAATGGTGTAAAGATCTATGGCACAACAACCACATCACCACTTTGCAGAATGATGTTTTGCTCAAGCTGCTTACCGCGCTTGATATCGCGAAAATCGAATCGGTATGTGACTTCCCGACCGTCTTGGCGACGCAATACCTGCATATTGCGCTCGTTCGCGTACGGTGTTGTACCACCGGCCAGTGTTAGTGCCTGAACCACATCAACGTATCGGCCCAGCGTAAACTGACCCGGATTGTTCACTTCTCCCAATACGAAAACGGTATAGCCTGAAATTTTATCGACCGATACGGTCACTTCGGCATCTGGCACATAGCGCTGCAATCGCGACCGAATTTCGTCCTGAACCTCCAACGGTGTGCGACCGGAAACCTGAATATCGCCTACCAGCGGAAATGACACCCCGCCGTCCGGGCGAACCAGCACTTTTCGATCGAGATCCTCTTCTTTCCACACTGAAATATGCAGTACATCTTCTGGCCCAATTCGGTACTCAAGGCCAGGGGTCTGCTGCTGTGCCAGGAGCCCACCGGGTACGAGCAACGCCAGCAATAGCAGTACCGACCGTGGTACAGCCATTAAGGCACAGATCGATGATTTCAAAAAAGTCATTATTATTGCGCTCCTGAACCTGCAAGTGGTCTGCCGGACGCGCCGGCTACCCGCATTTCTCTTGATCTCTAAAGTATAGCGGACAATGCAGAGTTGTAAGCACCGTATTCCGCATCGTTTACAGACTCTTGCAAGGCCTAGCTGATTGAGCTAGCTACTGAACTTGAGTTGTCGCTGTTGCAATCACTTCATCACGTAGAGTAGTTGAGTCGTAGATAGTTCGAAACATATCCACCTGATCAACCTCATCTGATTCTGCAAACAATGACATCAGAGAACCAAATGCCAGTGGTTGGTACCGCAATTCAACCAATGCTGAATACGGTGGTTTGCCGGTAACGGCGATCTCGTAGGTTACGGTATCCTGACCATTGTTAAAATCGCTGTCAGTGGCCGCCAGCCCTTTCACCGCAACATCCTCTGGAACCGTGTTCTTGTCAAAACCTGCCGGGGTTAACCGGTTGTCCTTCAAAAACTGCGTTGCAGCCAATAATGAGTGGGTTTGATCTCCTGCCGCATCACCGGTAATGCCTTGATAAACCTGCACTTGAGTCGCAGAAGTGATTTTGTCGTAGTGCAATTCATAGCTGTCCGGGCTGGTATCTTCGGAGACTCCCGCAATGCTGCCATCCGGACCGATTTTGCCATTTTCATAGACCAGCTTGCCGTCGGCATCGGTCACCAACACATGCAGGTAGGCGCGTCTGCTGTGGTAGCCACTGGGCAACTTGTGACCGGTTAAGTTGGTGATTTTGACGTCCATGGTCAATGTGTTGTTCGCAAGCTGACTGTTTTGCAATTCAAGCATGGCCGATGTCTTGAGAAATTGCCTGTTACGCTCAATCGATTCGTCAAAATCTGCTTCACTGATGTCGCTACTGACACCCAATTCGGTTTTGAAATTTTTGAGCATGTCCTGCATAACCGTGTTGGCACCAAGGAAGGTGTGCTCGGCAAAGTCCGGTCGAGCGATATCGCCACCGGCATTGGCCAATGGCACAAGCTGATCCACCTTTGGCATGTGACAACTCTGACACGAGGTCGGCTGCAGGCCATCATCATCAAAAATGCTGTTTTCCCATTCGGTGTAAACCATTTGCTCCGCAAAATGCGCAACACCTGGTACCGGTTGGCCGTTCTTGTCCACCGGTTCTGTTTTCAAGTTGTGGCAACTGCCGCAGGTTTCAGAGCTGCTGATATGAGGACCATAGACCGGGGTGTATCCTGACTGCTGACGCATGTATCCCTGATCAGGATCGGTGTATTGCCCATACGCAGGACGGTCCTGAAAATTCTCTTCCGGGTAGGCGATTACCGTCCAGCCACCAGACATGCCCTGATCGGTTCCAAGGTTGCCATCATCGGCCATTTGATGGCACATCGAGCAACTCACACCGTCCATAGCATGATTGAACAGATCTTGCGACGCGTCCATGCTGTAGATACCTTGCCGTAAATCGCCGGTTTCTTCTGAACCGGAGTCAAACACTTGCAATGGCAATCCTTCTTTTTTGGCAAAGTCATTTGCCATAGGCGCGTGACAACGAGTACACGTATCGTTTATCTCTTCTGACAGATTGGGGAAATTGTGTAATTCGGATGCAAACACGGCATGCCAGTACGGGTCACGCGTTGAGTTGGCCATCAAGCTGGTTTCCCAGGCTCGCCCAATTGAAACGTCGCGAAAGCCTGAGTCGTCCTGGATAACCATTGTGGCGGCATCACCAACGTTGTGATCGGTATGGCAAGCAGCGCAGACAAGATTGCCTGAGTAGTGAGCACTCTCAAACGCCGCATCGGCTTGTTGCAATTCAGGTATCAAGCCTCGTGGATTTGGCAGCACATCGATGATATTTGGCTCAGGCGCTTCGGGCGCTTCGTTATCGCCGCACGCGGATAACGACAAACCAATTAAACTGAACAACATAACCAACATCAGATGTCGATTGAATCTATTCATGTGGGGTGTACTGGTCACATCCATCAGCATCGTTTTCAAACACACAGCTGCCAGGCTAAATAAAAGCAAAAACCGATCTCGAACTTTTCGATCGATTAGTTTTTTAGCGGCTGGCGCTGCTAATGATTGAAGCGCTGAACAGCGTATATCTACGGCTGTGAACAAATGTTATTGGCTAGTAGTCAGCAGGTTCCAAAATTGTGATCGTGTTCGCAAGATTGTCAGCCACCCAAATGGTCCCAGGATAAGCGTCGTCGTCACCTTGCACAGTCAAATCCAATGGAATATTGCCAAGGTTTGTGACTAATTGAGATTTTGATGTGACCTTCGTACCCGCATCGTTCAGCTCAAGTCGATAAATCGATTTATTAAAGCTGGCAACCAGCAAGTCGCCCTTCATTGACCCGGCAAAGTTACTGGCGGTGTATTCATCCAGACCGTTTGAGGAAGACTGTATGGTGGTCAATGCACCGTCGCCAGCACCCGGTTCTTTATAGTCACACTCCTCTGGGCGAGCTGGGCCTTCTATTGGCGACTGCGGATTAGCATTGTTGAACTTGTTATTCTTGTTGCCCCGTGTAGGGTTCGGATGACCAGCGTAAAAGTTTTTGGTGACCAGATGCAAGTTATCCCAGTTGTGTACACCACCATTGTCTACGTTGTTTGCGCAGTTTGCGTTGGGCTTGCCACCCCAACCTGGATTGGGTCCATTATCAAAAACATAGATCTTGCCAGAGTCTGTCAGGGTGATATCGAATACGTTTCTGAATCCGGTAGCGAATAATTTTACCGGGCCGCTCTGCATCAGCTTGGCCTGATTTTTACCGTCATTACCACCAAACGGGTCATTGTTATCGTTGACACCGGGTCGGTCTTCATCATCAAGGGTTGGTAAATCATGGGTGCCGTTGCCAATCGCGTTAATATCGATTTCCAAAATTGCCGTGCTAAGCGCATATTCTGCCAGCTCGGCAAAATTGTTCGACGGCATGCCCATATTGGTGTTACCGCCCATGGCGAGTAGTATTTTATTCCCGTACATTAATAATCCGTTGGGCACATGGTTCTCCTCTGAACGAGGCAGCCCACGCACCAGATCCTGCTTACTCCATCCACCAGCGTTTTTGGTAAGCCTGTGCAATATCCCTGAGTTGGTATCCAGATTGGCATCTTTACCTGAAGGACCAGCAGCATGCCTTGGGTCGCTGGATGCTGCGTAAATGACAGGCGCGGCGGCTGTACCTGTTACAAAAATGCCCGTCAGAGTTCGGCCCTTTACATCAGCTTGCAGCACACCACTGTCGTTATGGTTAACCACGTTTTTTATTAGCAGTATGGTTTCAAGCTTGGTCCCGGTGTAGTTATTCTTAGCGTTTCTAACGATGCCAAAAACATGAATGGTGCCATCCAGTTCTGCCACATACAATTTTCCGTCAGGACCAAATTGCAATGATGTAGCCCGCTCAGTACTCACGTTGTTCAACGTGCTTTTGCCAAAGTTGATTGGCACGTTTTGCGGTTTGACTACTTGCCCTGCAAACTTGGTTTCCAGCGCCGGGTTGTTACCATCGTGACTGATCAACACATCGGCCGCTTTGTGTCCCAACGCAGCACCACTCATCGCAATAGTCACTTTGGCGCTCTGACCAGGTGCCAGTTGAATAGAATTGAATTGTGGATCGAATGCCTGCGGTGTGTCCCCGCTTAAATCGATACCGTATACATTAATCAACGGCGCATCTGGTTCGCCAAGATTAGTCAACGTGATGGTCTTGTTCACGTTATTGCCTTGAATGGTTTGGCCAAATTCTAGCTCTTCGATATCAACACCCAGATCACTGGTCAGTGGGTAGCGCGACCAACCGTTGAACAGCAACACGTGTGGCGCGCTCGCACCTTCAACATCAAAACGCAGCCCGGCCGACTTTGTACCCGGTACCGTGGGTGTGAACACCACATCAAAATTGATCGAGTCGCCGGGATTAAGCGTGACAAAGCCGCTGAAGCTGGTTTGATATTCGCCTGTGTTCTGGCCAAACAGAGTAGCGCTGCCAATTTCGATT
>JAHQVR010000071.1 GCA_019634245.1 Gammaproteobacteria bacterium | reverse complement strand
CACTGGTGGTGCCCGAGGTGTTATTCCCTGAGTCTGTACCGGCCGTGGAACCCGACGTGTTATTTCCAGAGTCTGTGCCACTGGTGGTGCCCGAGGTGTTATTCCCTGAGTCTGTACCGGCCGTGGAACCCGACGTGTTATTTCCAGAGTCTGTGCCGCTGGTGGTGCCCGAGGTGTTATTCCCCGAGTCTGTACCGGCCGTGGAGCCGGACGTATTATTTCCAGAGTCTGTGCCGCCATTATCCGACGAACCGGACGTGCTATTGCCTCCGGTATTTCCATCATTCGGTGGAAGCACACCATCAGTCAATGGAAAATACAAGGCGTTTTGGTCGGAACTACTAATCACGAATGGGATGGGGTTGCTCCCCTCAGGAAGGAACAATCCTGGTGGGATGTCCCCATCTTCTTCATTCATTTGTAAGAGGTAGGATCCATCGGACAGACCAGGCAAAACGAAATCACCTTCTTGATTTGATTCAAATCCACTGCCTACCTGAGCATCGATGGAAGGATCCAAAACACCGTTGCCATCGCTGTCGATGTAGAGCTTAAGCTCAATTCCACTAACACCGGATTCGAATTCATCTGGTGTCGCATCCAGATCTTCATCATTGAAGACTTTGCCAGACGCCACGCTAAGCTCTTCGGCTAGAAAATACCCTGACATACCGCCATAAATATCAGCGCCATCGCCGATGAGTATGTTGTCGTCTGCGGTATCGTTAGGAAAAGAAGCAGGATCGAGAAGATTGTGAACGGAAGGGTCCACGTCTTCAGGAAAATACGAGAATCCAAAATACCGTTGACCGACACCCAACCCCAGACGCTCGGCGCTGATATAGGCCATTGTCACGGATTCGGTTGTGTCTTTTAAGTACTCAGGATAGGACTGTGGCGCAACGGAACTACTTTGAAAGAAACTGTAATTGTGTTGCTCTGATGTGACACCGTAACAGACATCATCCGAGCCGCATCCAAATGGGTTGATACGAACCAACGGACCGAACGAAGCCGGCTGTCCCAAAACATCCAATGATAAAATGGCTGCAATTTGAATAGGGTTGTTGCCACGTTTTTCAGCGGCCAAATGCCCGCCGAGTTTTAACGCATCAGCAGACAGTGGTGCGACAACACCATAGTCAAAAACGTAGTCCACCCGTTCGATATTCTTTGGGTTGGGCTGTTTGTTTGAAAATACATCCAAAGCACCGCGGTTGACGATACGACTGGCGAGCATTTCGGCCATATCGCAATTGCCTGATCCGTTGGCTTCACTCGGGTAGTTGGCCTGGAGTATTAAATGGGATGCTTCCAAACGCTCAACGAATACGCCACAGGGAATACCGGTTGCCACATCCGATATGTCGTCACGTCGAAGCTCAACGCGATCAGCTGAACTGGCATAGGAGTAGCTCCGGCCGTCAACCGTAACCCGTTCAAGAAGTTGGTTCACCCCAATGCCCCAGCTGTAGGTTTCACCACCTACCTCATACTGGAACGGCGTACCCAACTGGTCACTGGTTTCAATGCTGGTGACCTCACCAGCAGCATGAACCGTCGAAGCCGCCAACATACTGGCGCCTAGTGCGTATCCAAATTGTTTAATTTTGATCGGAACGTACATACAAATCTCTATGGCGTAAGGTATTTTCGCCTCCCATTAGATAGCTGATATCACTGGGAATACCAGCGAAACGCCCTCAAAGAGAGAAATTATTGACCAACAAAACCGGAGTTAAAGTTCCGTTTTGAGAATTCTCTCTTGTAATGCAGTCCAGCGATAGGGTAATCGGATTACCTAACAGCAAAATCCATCATTATTCACAGCGTTTGGATAATGCTTATACAAACAGCACCTTACTACTGCTCAATATGAGTCCAAGCAGCAATTTGCACGCCGGATTGCAACAAATCCCCACCTGAAAGCCCGCCGCAATCCTGACCATTTGGTATCAATCATCGGGTCGGACCAGATTCCCCTTTTTTAGCGTAGACCGGGTCGGACCTCAGCCGGCTTTTTCTCCGCTTTGGGTCGGACCTAAGGTGACTTGAATGCACTTCATTCAATCTTTGTCGGACAACTTGGTCCGACCCAGGTGGGGGTATGACCATTAGCGAGGTCCGACCCGGAGGGGAGGTTTTTTGCGGCCGAGAGGTAAGTGAAACATGCTGTTACAACTTGTTGGGTTTGTGAAAGGACCAAAGCCAGGGTGTTGCCGATAATGCTTCCATGCTCCTGAAGACGGGCTGGAGCACTTAGTAATAGTTGCTCGTCCAAGCGTAATCACAAACAGGATACGAATATGAAATCGACTACAAAAAAATGGGCTGCCGGTATTTTGGCCGCAGTTATCGGGCTGGGTGCATTTGGTGCAACAGCTATCGCGAAAAATCGCCACGGTGGTCATGGCGAACGAATGGTTGAGCGCATAAGCGAACGCCTGTCCCTAGACGAGGGTCAACAGGCTTCATTGCAAGCGCTACAGTTGGAAGTTCAAGAAATGCGAGAGGCCATGGCAAATAACGGCGAAACGACCCGCACGCAAATCGGAGCACTAATAAGCGCCGAGTCGTTTGATCAGGACTCCGCTTTGCAGATGATCAACAACCGGGTTACTGCTGTTCAAAACAACGCTCCAGACCTCGTTGCCGCAGCAGCGGTATTTTTCGACGGCTTAAGTGCCGAACAAAAAACACAGGTTGAAGAGTTTATGACCAAAATGAGTAAGCGCCATCGCCATGGTAAAGACCGTAAGGCGGATCAATAGTAGCGCCTGGTTTGCTACGGGTTTTAGTGTAAGAATGAACGCCGACGCCGAGTAAACCAGATTATTCCAGCTGACTCAAATCGTGTCTGTGCCCAAATCGCACAGACCGGTTTGGGTCTTTCTGAGTGCAAGCTCAAGACTATATCGCTATGCATCAAGTACTGTTAATCGATGATGATGAAAAATTGGGGAACATTCTCAGCGAATACTGCGCTCAGTTCTCCATAGCCATCGATCATGCGGATCGTCCCTCCAAGGGCTTCGAAAAACTTCAAGAGTGCCACTACGAAGCCATCATTCTGGACGTCATGCTGCCAGAAATGGATGGATTTGATGTTTGCAGACAGATTCGTAAAACCAACAATACTCCGATTATCATGTTAACGGCACGCGGCGATGTAACTGACCGAATAGTCGGATTGGAAATCGGCGCCGACGACTATTTGCCTAAACCCTTTGAACCTCGAGAACTTGTAGCCCGTCTTCACAGCAACATAAAAAGACACAACAGTAGTGCGCCTAAAGAAGCTTCGACCTCGGTAACACACTATGAGAATTTTTCTATCACTCCAGCTTTACGAGAGGTCCAAGTTGACGGTCAGTTAGTGGAGCTGACAACTATGGAGTACGAATTTCTAACGCTGTTGGAGAAGGAACCAGGCAAGACCTTTTCTCGTGATGAAATTTTGTCTCATCTCAAAGGCACCGATATGGAACTGTTCACCCGCTCCGTGGATATTTTGGTGAGCCGACTAAGAACAAAATTGAAACCGGCTCAGCCCATTAAAACTATTCACGGCACCGGCTATTCTTTCATCGCCAAACGCGTATTCGATGAATGAATAATCCTTTTTCCAAATCATTATCCCTCAGACTTTTGGCCATATTTTTGGCCACTGCGGTACTTTTGATTGTCATTCTCTCGTCACAATTCAAGCGCGGTCTAGGCTTTCAATGGCGACACAACATTCAGCCCCATCTATTTCAATACATAGAGTTCCTGGAACGGGATATTGGACAGCCTCCCAATCACCAGATTGCCCAACAACTTGCAAACTCTTTACCCATTGAAATTTATATATTCTACAAAGAAGCTTTGGAGTACTCCACAAATGGAGAAAACATCAATCTAGATAGTATTAACCTAAAAACTGTACAGCCACCTGCACACAAATTTAGAAGCCAGAAAAACCGTAGATCGGACAATTCAACATCGGACAAAGTAAACAATACCGATACCGACGAATCCCCCAATAATGTAATGGCAGCAGTGGATCGCCATGCAGGCACCCAATACCTATCCTCCAGCATGGGAGACTACCTACTCCTTTATCAATTTGAACGTAACCGCCGCCATTCTATTAGAACGAATCATGCATTGATCGCTAGCTTGGCTTTGCTCGGAGTGCTTGGCTTGAGCTATTTGGTTATTCGAGGCCAATTATCGCCCATCCGTAAAATTCAATCGGGTGTTCAACGCATCAGTAGCGGTGAGTTAGACCATCGTATTGAAGTAAAAGGCCGGGATGATCTGGCTAATTTGACTTCCAGTATTAATTCAATGGCGCATCAAATAGAAGACAGGTTGGATGCAAAGCGACAGTTGTTACTGGCTATCAGCCATGAACTACGTTCGCCCCTGGCACGCGCACGCCTTGCCTCTGAAATGCTGCCAGAATCCACCAATAGAACTCGATTGATTGAAGACTTAAAAGAGATGGATTCGATGATTCAAGACATTATGGAAACAGAAAGGCTCAGCCAAAACCACGCCAGCCTTCACATTGAGTTATGCGATCTAAGATCAGTTGTTAAAAAAGTAACAGCTCAACATAAAACTATTTCTTTCAGCGTAGAAATACCTGAAAACTTACATATCAATGCGGATAAAGCTCGAATCGAATTGATGTTACGTAACATCGTGAATAATGCGGTCGAGCATGGATACAGTTCCAAGCACGCCATCGAGATAAGCGCCTCAACTGCAGAACATCAAGGTGTGCCAGGTGTGCAGATTGCGATTAAGGACTACGGCAAGGGCATTGATCCATCGTACCTTCATCAAGTCACAGAACCTTTTTTCAGGCCTGATACATCACGAACTCGATCCACAGGAGGGTTCGGAATGGGGCTTAGTCTGGCTCTGGGTATCGCTCGAGCCCATGAAGGAACCTTGGAAATTTATAGTGAGCCTGAGAGAGAACCAGGCACAAAGATTCTCATTTGGTTACCAACGGATAAATCCACCGGAGCGCCGAATTAAAAATATCCATCAGTGATCAATTAAAGGATACGACTTCCCATCCAGAAGGCTCATATGATCCATCGGAGAGCAAAATCCGCTTATCGGCAGCAGATTCACTATAACGTTGCAGGCTTTCTTCACTGCTTTTACCAAATGCAGTTCTAAAGATGGAACGTGGATCTTTTATCTCATCAAGCGGGCCTAACATGGCCTTGTCCGTTCCTATTTCGATAGTGGAGTAACGTTTACTGGCTGCGTAGCCCTCTATCCAACGTTGCATATCGGGAAAGTGGCTTTTCAACGAAAAGGATGTATCTGCTACCAATAAAATTTGCGTTGGATTTTGTTTCAGATATCCATGAACCACCACCCAAGCTGCCATGTGGATTACTGCAAACAACGCAAAGACCTTGACCCATTTCATCTGACGTGCCCTACATTTCCGAATTCAGCAAATTACCGATGCGGTAGGAAGCTGACTCTGCTGTGGAAGTAATGTATGCGCCTTCGGCCAAACTCGAAAGCTGTTTGAGCTCATCACTTTCAATTTCGTAGGCTATCGAATGTACCGGTATGGAGGTCCATTCCATAGCCGCCCTAACATCTTCGAGCGAGAATCCCCGGTTTCTCTCACCGTCAGACAAAACAAAAATCACAGCCTTGTGATCCGGATTACTCTTTTGAAAATCAGCTAACAAATCGGCAGCGACAAGCACTGCATCATTGGTGGCGGTTCGGCCGCCAACTGCTAGGCGTTCCACGGCACCAATAAACAAGGATTTTTGCTGAACATCAAACTCCCTGATGGGCAAATCCACATTCACTTGCTCGTTGTATGTAACCAAGCCAATGGCGTTAACCGAACTTATCAAATCTGACGACTCAGTGAGTGCTTGTTTGAGGTTTCGAATTCGCTTGCCTTCCATCGATCCAGAAACATCAGCGACGAACACCGCCGCTATGGGTCGACCACCAGATTTCTTTTGTTTCCAGAGTCGTTGTGCTTGGCTTAGTATGCTCGGATCGCTAATTTGATACGCAGACTGATAAGAACGATTTTCTCCAAACCCAAATTGTTGTGCTGCCCTTTGGTTGCGCTCAATGAACTGCGCAAACATATCGAGCACTTCACGCTCACTTTCATCAGCCTCCGGCGTTGCATACAAGGGGCTATCATGCCTAACACCGAAGGGCACGAAAGTATAGTCGCGCATGCCGGTTACATTCACCCAGGATTGGTTTTCCATGACCATGCCATCGAGTACCCCGCTTTCCTGAGCTGCATCCCTCATTTGCAAAGTGGTTTGCGCCACAAATGGAACGCCCGTTTGGAAAGCTTCAAAAGCACTGGCCACATCAGGTGAAAGCATTTGTGATTCATCGCCATCAGCGAATTCATTGAGAATCGTAAGCAGAAAATTCAATCCAGTGCTTGACGTGTAGGGGTTGGTGTAGCCCATAGAAAACGAGCCACTGGTGACATTGGTAAGCAGTTTCGCAACGTCTAAAATGCCAGCCGTTGTGATCTGATCGAGCTGATCCTTCTTTACCACTATCCCAGCGGTATTCGGCGCTGTGGATTCGGCTACGGTGGTGAGCTCGACACCGGCAGATTCGAGCATGGCCCCCCACAGAAGGTTGCTCGGTGAAAAGGCATCAGGCATATACTGCCCCGCCAACATATATTGAGTACCCAATCCAGACGCAATCTTCCTAATGGCTACGGCGGCAGTTTTGCCGTTCGACAATTGAATGCGTTCATTGTTGAACGCATCGGCCAACTCTATATAAAAACCATCTCGGCGACTTCCCGACTTCTCTGATGAGGTAAAGATTTCTACCACTTCAACGCGAGCATTGTCCCGAGGACCAAACACAATGGGATATTCCCGTATATCCGGTAACAAGGACAGCAGATTCGTTTGAGTCAACCGTATATTCGCTTTGTACTGGTTTTCACGAAAACTGGGATTAATGTCCTTCTCAACCCAACCATTGATGACCTCTGCAGCCTTCTCAGAGCTATCAATCCTCTGCCAACAACCAGACAAACCAACGATCAAGCCGAGCATTGCAATCAGAAGTAAGAGTTTTTTAGTCATTTTATTCATATGTCTATCTATACGACCACGCTACGATCCGGTTTTGGAGGCTATTTCAGCTAAGCTCACGAGCCGTGCCATTGTGTCAAGCCGATGAAATTCGCTAACAGATTCAATATTGGCAACTTCGACAGCGGTGTCAGTCAGTGCATCAAAGAGTTGACGATTCTCCATATGCAACCTATTCAGCCGTTGCCTCTGATCCGTCATTTGTCCTTGTATCTTGATTTCTCGCTCCGATGCTTGGTCTGCCTTGCCATCTGCTGCACTATCCAGACCGTGCCTGGATAGGGACGCAATACTATGACCAATGGCCACCGCATCATTGAGGTTCTGCAAAGCCAGCTTTTGAACCTGACGGGCAGTGGTCAAGTAGGCGAGCGGGCTGTGCTTTTTTCCCAAGAAACGCGTTTCCACCACTCGGTGATAATCGTCTAATATCGCCACGAGCTTGTCGGATTGACGTACACCTGTATCATCACCCAAAGTCTCTAGCTCCGCTCGCACGAATCGGAGTCGTTGTGTCATTTCATCATGTTCTTCAGCTTCGCGGTTTTCCAGCCACTGCACTTCATCAGCCAACGTGTAACCAGTCATGCGATACACCAGCGGCACAGACAATGTGGCAAGCGTGCCCACAATGGCATAGACACCCAGTAACCATCCAGCAGGCTCAAACCACCAATAAAAGACTGCGACCAGTATTAGCGATACTAGCGCTGCCAACACCGTCGTGTTGCGTACTTCACTACCCAAACCAGCAAATAGGATAAATCACCTCACTCAAATCACACTCTTATATGACACGTTTTTAAACAATCAGATTAGCTTCCGTGTCAAAGCTCTGCTTACCTAGAAGCCCGTTAAAGGCTACGTTGTAGGAAAATTCTGAGTCGTTCGTAGGAATAATCCTACTTAAAAATCAGTAAATTCCTACCAAAAAACCAGAATTATCTGATTGTAGACACCTCATTCCTTTTGCATACTACGCATGCGATGAAGGAATTGTCGCATTGAACGGTCGGCGCAAGGACGCTGAACCTTGCCAAGGAAGCGGTGGAAGCGAGCACCGTCGGCAAGACCGTTCAGATTCCAAGGAAGGAAGCCCCGGCCTTGCGGTCGGGGTGTTTCTTGGTACCATGCCTCAATCCATCGTTACGCACACTCTTATGACCCTCATCTCCCTGGCACAGAACCTCGTCAATGCACGGCAACTGGGTACTCTGGTCGAGACTAGCGAACACCCAAACTCCGTCGAGGCCGCATACGAACTCCAGGCATTGGTCACTGAGGCGAGTCAAGACCGGCTCACTGGTTTTAAAATTGGTGCCACTGCCGTTGAAACTCAAGGTATTTTGGGTCTGAGTGAGCCTTTTTTTGGCCCGTTGCTCAATGCCCATTGCAGACAAGCTAACGATCTGCCCTCTGTGTTTAATACACACCCCAACCACTCCGTAGTCATCGAGTGCGAATTCGTTGTGGGTCTCAAGCACGATCTAAAGCCTGATGGCGCACCCCTGACGAACGACGATGTGGCCAAGGCTACTGACTGGGTTGCGGCTGGCTTTGAATTGGTGGGTACGCGCTTTCACAGCACGCCCCACAAAGGCTTCTGCGCGATAGGCGACAATGGTAATAATGTCGCGGTGATCACAGGCACTCCACACTACGAATGGAATCAGCAAAGCCTGTACACGCACCCTGTATCACTATCGATAAACCAAGAACAGGTGGCATCTGGGCACAGCGGGGTGTCGGTAGAAGGCCATCCGTTTGCGATGGTAGCGTGGTTAGCCAATCACGAAAAAATGCAAAGTCGAGGCCTTAAAGCCGGGGAATTTGTCTACACCGGCACATGTACCGGGGCTATACAACTGAACATTGGCGATGTGGTGGAAGCTGACTTCGGTTCACTCGGCCAACTCAGCCTTCGACTGGATTCGACGTGAGAGCCAATCAGGTGCAAGCTCAACCAATAACATTGCACTCAATATAAATGCACACCCAATCAAGCCTATCCAGCCCAAGCGCTCACCTAAAAGCCACATCCCAAACAGCGCCGCAAAAGGCGCCTCTGAAGACAAAAATATGGCCGCTTGAGGTGCGGTCGTATACCGCTGACCGATCACCTGTAACGTGAACGCCAAGCCTCCAGCAAATATGCCGGTATATACAATCTCAAACGTAGCCAATTTGATGCTAGACCACTCAATGACCTCCACACTCAGCGCAACGCACCAAGCCAACAATGCCGTGACCCCAAACTGAATCGCAGACAACACTAGAGGCCGGCGAGACTCCGCCACATAGCGCGAAATTAAAACCACTTGTAGTGCCCAAAAGCCCGCGCTGATGATGGTCAATGCATCACCGATTACCAGAGATTCAAAGTTACCGCCTGATAATAAGAAAAGGCCCAAAAATGCAATCAGCGCAGCTGGCCAAACCACAGGATGAGGCCATTGCCTATAAAGCAGAACAGCCACAAAAGGTGTAAACACCACATACAAACCAGTGAGAAAGCCGGAATTAGTCACTGTCGTGGTCAACAAACCCACTTGTTGGGTAGCCATACCCATAAACAAGCAAACCCCGATAATGGCAAACCATTTTAACTGAGTGATCGTAATCAATTGGTCCGATGGCGCACGTAGTTTGTGGGTTTCATAGTACGCAAACGGTAACAAAACAGCAGTGGCTAACGAAAACCGGCAGGCAATAAACGTGAAGGGTTCAAGAGCGTCCATAGCTGTTGACTGAGCAACAAAGCCCATGCCCCAAATTGCCCCAGCGAGCAACAGTAGTAAATTAGCTTGAACACGTGTCATGGGGCGATTGTACGCAGTCTGGCTTGTTGCTGGGGGTTATCGGTACAATGGCGATGACTATGAAAAAATCAGCATCAAATAACTGGGTACCAGCCAGAGGCAATATTCCAAACCGAGCCAGTAAATCTGCGCCGACCTATCTGAAGTTGTGGGAAAGCGTAAAGAATCTACGCCAAGAAAATCAAAAAAGACTCAGTCATTTAAAGGACATTGCCAACACCTTTGAAGCAGAGATAAAGCCGTTAGAACAAAAACTCATGGCTGAGATTTTTTTCCAAACAAAAGTGCTTATTGATCTCTACGATAAACTACAGTTGGAATCCGCCGAGCGATCGCTTCTAGGACTGTGGATCACAGATCATCAAACATCCATGGGCGAACATCCGTTTGCCCAACATTTACCACTAGAAGAACTGTACATAAAGTGGCAATCTGTACTGACATCTGGCAATAGCCCTATCGATAAGCATCTAGCATCCTTTTCTGCTAATTCACACAAGAAATCTAAAGCTAAAAATGAGGCTAGAGCATCAACCCATAACCCCAGTAACGAGAGCACAGCCAGCGTAAAAAAGGATCAAAAAGCCAATCACACGAAAGATGAACACTTAAAAGAGTCGAAGGGATCATCCACTCAAAGCGCCTCGGCATATCTTAAACAAGACAACGCCGAACGACTCAGCGAGCGCATTGATTCAGCCATGGAATCAATATTATCGATTGATAAACTATTTCGTAAATTAGCTCATGCACTACATCCTGATCGCGAGCAGGATGAAACTCGCAAAGAGCACAAGGATGAACTGATGCGGCAGTGTTTAGAAGCCCGCGATCGCGGCGACCTAACCTCAATGCTGGTATTGTATGACACTCATATCGGAGGCTTACCCGAACTTAAAAATGAAGCCGATGTTCGTAACTTGGAAAAACTTCTCCAACAAGAAATCAAGACACTGAAACTAGAACGCTCTCAACTTCAAAGCAGTGGAACACTCCAAGCACACATTCTTGAGCGCTACAGATCAGATAGTCGGGAAGAGACAGCCCGAAGATTTTCTGATCACGCACAGAAACTCAACCAAAAAATACGGGCTATTAAATCAGAGACAGTCGAGCTACAGACAGACAATGGTCTACAAAAGGCGCTTCTACGGCGGCGTGAAGTTGAACTCGACCGACTGGTAATACGAGAATTGACGGGAGTTTAGAAAAAACGGTCAGGATCCGCGCAGTTCCGCAGTTATCATCCTGGCGACATCATTGATTCCCATCGCTACCGATTCAAAATACGCGCTGGGATCTTGAGAATTGGCGTAGCGGATAAATTGAAATCGTTTTACACCCAGCACTCGACGACCATCGCCGGCAATTATACGTATCTGACCTGCCATTTCAGCCCCACCAGTCGGTTCACGCAGCAAACGATCAAACACGACTTCGATTCTAGCTTCTGGGTCGTATCCCCTTGGCCAAGGTTCGATAAGGACATCAGCATCGGCAAAATCTTGTAATCGATGTGCCAGTACTCGAGTGATTGCCTCATCCGGAGAGTCCGCCCACTCATGATCATCATCGAGTAAGATTCGCGCGCGCTCGCCTCGACTTGCGATTCTTTGATCCGTTGCATAGCCTGGGAGAGTAACGACGGCAAGGCCTAAGGCTTGTATGTTAGCAGCAGGCACCTCAGCTTGGAGATCGAAAACGGGCTCCAGCAAATACACTTTAGCGGGTGGTTTTGATGAGCAAGCCAATGGAAGCACAGCCAGTAGAATTACGACAGCGCATCGAGTAAGGCGTGTTCGAGCTGTATCGCGATTTGCCAATGCTGAGAATGTTAAATCAATCATGACTACCGACCCGTGAGTAATGCATTGGGATTATCCTCCAGAAGCTCCGCAAAACGAGCAATGGATTTTGCTGCCAATCGCATCTCTTTTGCGGCAGCAGATAATTCGATATAGATTTCAGAATCGGGTGACAATCCATCGAGAACTTCGTCAGCACTTTTGGATGCATCCAACAATGCCGACATAATTGCGGGTAAATCGGTGGTCGCACTCTCCACACGCTCGGCTGTGTTGGCAATTGATGCTAATGAATCAGATAGCTGTGTGGGCAGCTTAGCCAAATCAGGGTTAGCCACCAAAGTTTGAGTGTCTCGCAGGAGCATGGTGGCTGCCTCAACTAAGCTTTGCAACGGTAGCTCAGAAAGATTTTTAACTAAGGTTTCAACATCGGCAGTAACAGCCTCAACATTTGAAGGTAGCGTTGGTAGTGCTGGGAACGGTTTAGATTCCATATCTATCTTGGCAGGACCAAGCTCTGGTTTCTCAACCAGCTTTACGATCAACGAGCCTGTCAGAAGGTTTCCGGTGGCTAGCTGCACCCGTACACCTTTGTCCACATAGGCTTGCAACATACTTGTCATCGCAGTGGGTGCGATGTTATTAAGACCTAACCGACGCGGTTGGAATTGCAAAATGGCATATACCCGACTCGGGTCACCCGCCTCTTTCGGTGCTTCTACTTTTATCTCGGTTACCCGCCCTACTCGCAAACCATTGTATTCTATCGGTGCTCCTCGACGCAGACCTTTGGTAGATCCTTCAAATTCTGCTATGTAGCGAAAACGACGATCATCTTCGTCTTCAAACAAACTATCCCGAGCAGCGGTCCTGCTGTCATAGAGCTTGAACCGTTTACCATCTCGAAGAACAGGTTCGCTACCCACGGCAATATCCGCGTTTTCAAACGCCACGCCGCCAGTGAACAAGGCTGCAACCGATTCAACTCTAACGGTAGCTCCATCAGCGTTAATGCTGGCCTCCACGCCGGACACTCCAAAGAAACGAGTCTCATCAAAAATAAACCGGTGATAAGGCGCTTCAACGAAAGCATCGAACAACACTTGGGTGCCATCTGGAGATAGACGACGGCGCTCAATTCGACCTACTTCTATCTGCCTGTGAAACATAGGAGAGCCAACGTAAATATAACCAGCTTCATCGGCGTTGAGAATAACTCGCATGCCTGGTGTGCCACGTTTTGTTAACGGTGGTTCTGTCAGAGCTGTGAATTCAGATCGTCGATCACCAGGAATATTATCCCAGTCCACTTCAACATAGGAACCAGACAACAGAGTGCCCAACCCGGATATCTCTGTAGTGTTGATGCGTGCACTCACAATCCAAAATCGAGTGTCTGAATCAATGTAAGGGGCAACCTTTGGATCCATTCGCACCTCTAGAACCACAGAGTTCAAATCGTCAGCAAGACGGACCGCTTCAACAGATCCCACCACAACATCATTACGCCGAATTTTGGTTTCGCCCGCAATGACTCCGCTGGCATTGTCAGTATTGATGAGTATCAATGGACCTCGATCGACGTAGGCTTGCCACAACATCACTGCAGCAAAGCCAATCGCCAACAAAGGCAGTATCCACACCAGCGACACACGGCTAGGTAGCGATCGCTTACGCATTACGACCGGTTTCGCTGGGGATTTAGCAGCCATGATCTACTTATCCCAGAACAATCGCGGATCGAGAGAGTTTGCTGAGAGCATGGTGAAGACCACAGAGGCAGCAAAGGCATTTATACCCGGCGCCGGAGAAATATTGAGAAACGCACCCAATTGAATCAACGCAGCCAACACAGCGACTACAAACACGTCGATCATGGACCAGCGACCGATGAACTCGGTTATCGTATGCAGGGTATGTCGGGTGGATTCGGTCATAGGCCATTGAAAATGCAGACTCAGTGCCAAACCTGCGATGATGATGAACTTAGCAACAGGAATACACACACTGGCGACAAAAACCACGATTGACACGAAATAACTGCCGTCCTGGAACAGGGTGATAACACCGCTCATAATGGTGTCTCGAGACATTCCACCAAAATATTGCGTGTTCATTATCGGAAGTAGATTCGCGGGAATATAGGCCATAACCCCCAGAAACAGAAACGCCCACGTTTTTTGCAAACTGTTGGGCTTACGCTGATGTACAAACGCTCCACAACGGCGACACTGAATATCATGGTCGTCTCTGTGCAATGTGCCGCAGTAACCACAGGCTGCCAGGCCCGCTTCTCGCGCGGTTACGCCAATCGAGGACATAGATAATCCCAGATAGTGTCTTTGCAGATCACAAGTGTGATTAGCACAGTGGCGACTATGAGACCTAATAACGCATAGAATGCTGGCCCAATATCAAGTGTTGCAAGGGAGCTTATTTTCACTAACGACACAACAACACCAATCATGAACACATCAGCCATGGCCCAGGGTTCCAAATAGGAGGCTATTCGATATGCCGAACGCATCCACCGACTGGGTTGCAATTTCAAACGTATTCCCACTAACACCCAAAGAAGAAGCGTTAGCCTTGTCAGAGGAAGCAATACGATAAAGGCAAACATTAAAACGCCAAGAATTTGCATTTCGTTAGACCACAGTGCCGCCACGGCATCAATGAGTGAGATGCTCGATTCAACACCCGCTCGCGATAACGATAGAAACGGCAATGTCAAGCTCACCAACAGCAATATGATTCCAGCGATGCTCGCGGCCAACGCACGATCCACCGCATAACGCTTGTGGGTATACATTTCCTCGCCACAGCGAGCACAGTACGCGCGACGGCCAGCTCGAATTTCAGCGCGATAATGCAGCCAGTCACAACCAGGACAGGCCACCAAATCATCAAATTTAACCAAGCGATCGCTGCTCACAGGAATTAGTCTTGCCCTTGATTGGCGCTGGGTCTAATCAAGAGCTCTCCAGCTTCCTCACCGATCGTCCAACTTAGGCTCAATGAGTCAACTTCAGGCACTTGCTGCGAGCTGTACTCAAGATAATAAACTCCTCGAATACTACGAGTTAAGGCTTCAAATTTCTGCTGGATATCGATGTTTGAGAGTCTGTTTATAAACGTGTGCTTCATACTCGAATCGGTAGAGAAAGTGTTCAATCCATCAAAATCGATATTTGGATCCTGTTCACTCACTCCCAAACTAACTATGTGCCCCACCAAATTGCGGTGGTAGTCTTCTGACTGCATCTGGCGAATATTGTTCACCCGCTGCGACACAAATTCGCTGACCTGCTCATGTGTTGTAAAGGTTGGGTAGTAATAATTCAAGCTAGATCGGTCAATACCATCTGTAATGCCAATCAGTACAGAATCTCTCGACGCCGGACCTCGATGTTCGATGTCGTCAAGTGCTGTGTTGAGAGCGTGGTAGAAGGCCGTGCCAGAAGACGCCCCGGTGTCAAATTCCAACTCTCGTAGGCTGTTTAAGTATCGAACATCCTCCGAAAAAGCCCGATAGTCGAATTCGGCTACAGGAGCGAGCGCTATGGCCAGCCGCGACACCGCGTCTAAAACATGATGTGCTGTGCCGCCCTCAACCACACTACTCGAAGCATCCATAACGAAATATACCGATACGCGCTCATCCTCGTGAGATACCGTCACCGGCGATTCCACGTCAACAATCGAACCTTCCCAAATTTTGAAATGTTCTGATACTTGCTCTTCCAAACCAGTAATGTAGTCTCGAGAATGATCACTACTATCTGCTACGTCTTTGCGTTGCCCAGTGACTTCCACGGCAAATCGATGCAACCGGCGATTGCCTTGAACACTCGAGACATAGCTTCCTGGGATTAGCGCAACCGAAAAATCGTAATACTCGCCTAAATCCGTGTTGCTTAAACTCAGTAGCTCTGGCAGTAAGATTGACCCATACGGATTCAACTCCGTCACTGCATCTGAACTCATTCCGATGAGTTGAGAAACAATTCGCTCTGCACCGAGACTCAACGGAATAGTAACCTCAATCTCTCCCGAGGTAAGAGTTGGGCCTACCGATACCGTGCTCAAATGGTGCGATGAACCATCGGCATAGAACAGGTCGAACCGTAATCTGGAATTCGGGTGCAGTTGCTGACTGACTGCCCCATCAATGACATAGGAAACTTCAAGATCAACCTCGTCCGCTGTACGAGATGTGCTAACCATGCGATGGCCTAATTGGACCGCAGAGGGCAAATCGTCCTGAAAACCGTGCGACTCTTCAGGACCTGGAATGTCTACTCCACTCAAGCGATCCCCTTCGCAACCGAGCAAAACAACACAGACAGCCAGAATCAAGCTGAATGTTCTCATATCACCCAACCCCATCTAGAAACACAATAGACATCGAAAACGCAACCAGTAGCAGTACCCTTAAATTGCAAGATCCGTGCTCTAACTCGATTCGAACCAATTCTCACTGCTTTTTATTTATTTATTTCAATAACTTGACGAAAAACACGGATAAATGAATCCGAATCTCTTAGCGTGTCTGAAGCAAGCCGAAACCAGTAGCACAGAGAACCGTCATGAGCACCATCCTCGTTGGGGTAAAGGTCCAAGCATCAGCGGATCTGGCCTTTCGTCTGTTCACCGAAAATCCACAGGCCTGGTGGCTTCCGAACGATTGCTTTGAATTTTCATCCAAAGGCCCTGGCAAATTAAAATTTCTCGAAGGGACACCGGGTCAATTTGTTGAAAAATACGCAGATGGTAGCTTTTTTCCAATCGGTGACATTTTGGTTTGGGAACCAGGTCGGGAGCTAGTGTTTACCTGGAGACAAGAGCGGTTCGATTTCGGGGTTGAAACAGTGGTACAGGTAATTTTCACAGCTATGGGCGATATGACTCGAGTCAGTGTATTGCACAAGGGCTGGGGATCTATAGCCCCCGAATTGGCTGCTGCCCGCAGCGAGATAGCCCCTATTTTTCTACCCACATTTACTCACTGGTGGCAGGACTCTCTGGCAACCTTTGATGCTGTTCTAGCCGGCCATGGACAGGTGAGTCAATATCCCACCCACTAGGCATCGTGGCCAAAGAGTTGCTTACTCTTTATCGTATTGAGGAACTTAACCGCTCGCTAGCGACTCTTACACAGTGAGATTGAGCCAACCGGCTATCATTACCTTTGCACCAATCGGCAGACGATTTCTAACACACCACAAAATGCGTCACATGCAACTTCCATGCATCTATCAATGGCCCCTGCGTTCAGTTCCAATCCTACGCTTGGTCATGCTATTAAGCTGTCTTTTGGTTCCGCAAAAATTCGTGATCGCGGCGGAGCTGATCATGATCGAGCAAGACCGATGTCATTTTTGTATGGTATTCAACAAGGAAATTTTGCCTAGCTATGTCGAATCAGACGAAGGCAAATTGGCACCCTTACGACGCCTAAATCTAAAAAACGATTGGCCTTTAGATTTATCTAATATTCCCAAAGATCGTCTTACACCGACATTTGTATTGTTTGAAGATAATGTTGAATATGGCCGTTTGCGGGGTTATCCCGGTAAAGAACGATTTTGGATATTGCTTAGAGAAATGTTATCTAATCTACCTAAATAAATTCCGCCTAGGTTCATTCACTAGAATTTGACGGTCTAGTGCTCATAAAAGTAGATTGTATTTGTTCTTCTACAAATGCCCAATCAGCATTGTAAGTGGTACGCGCCACTGGCACACCATCCGGAGACACTGCATGCTGCGCTCCATACCAATGCCCTGTTGCTCTCATGCAAGCCATAAATATTGGGTATTCGTTGCCATTGCAAACAAGTACGGTACCGTTTCTTCCAAATAATGGATTGTTTGGTTTATACATCAGTCCCAGATGAGACTGATTCAGCACTCGTAGTTGAGGAAATCTTGAAGGTCGATTTATCTCCTGTTCACTGAACTGCACAATCTCCTCGTTGCCATACAACACCAATCTATTGTTGGGATGAACAAATCGCCGCTTGAATAATTTTCGACTGTAGTTGTGATCGACGACAGAATCATCCAACGAAGCGATTACTAGGGTGGGCACCGATATTTTATTTCTTCGCCAGCTTTTTTTTTCTGTTAGTCGATAGTATTGATATCCAGAATTAACGGGTATCGAATTGTATTTAATCGGATTATCTTCCCATATCATCCCCCCAAACACCCAGGGCTTAAATTTTTTGGACACGCCGGACCAGCGCAGATATTTGTTGAGTTTGCTATGAAACGCCGGAGAGACTAACAACAGACCAGCTAGCTTGGGTTTTTCCAAAGCGAGCAATGAGGCAATCACAGCCCCCATTGAGAACCCTCCGATGTACATCGGACTGTTGTTGTCCCACCACAAATCCAATTGACGACGAGATTCTTTCAACCAGTGGTCACTAGATACCCGGAGCATATCCTTAGGTGTGGAGCCATGCCCTTTGAACAAAATTGTACGCACGTCAAATCCGAGAGTAACCAAACTACTGGCGAAGTCTTGCCAGACATAGGCTGAGTCATTCAAACCATGAAGCAAAAGAAACCTGCCCTGATAAGGCACGTTCGGGTCGGCCATTTTATCAAACGGTAGGTTTAACTCTACATCTTCGGCCGTTCTGTGCGGCATACCCCTTCGAATAAGATAATCTCGCAAATCAGAGCGATATTCTTCGAAGTTACTGCGTACTTCAGGAAAGGAATCTTCAATCGTTTCAGAGGCCATCGCGTGAGTACACGCTAGGTAGACGACCAGACAAAAAGAGATGATCAGCGAGGGTAGAGTTGCCCGGAATCTCCGAGCAACCCAGTGACTTAAGATCATAAAAAATGAACTATCCAAACAATACAGGAACACCCAGTTGTTGATGAATGGCGTTGCAAGTCTGCTCGTTCATACCCAATCGCTGCCTAAGCCCATCCAGATAATCTGCTTCCGCCTTGGTATCGAGATCGATACCCATGATGGACATCATATAAACCTGTTGCTGCATGCCTTCAGGAACTCCATGAAGCAGGCCATCAACATCTAATGGCGCTTGCATTTCACTGATAACAAATTGTCGCTCTTCTTCGGAAATATCGTCCCCGAGCTGAGAAACAATCTTCTGTTGCTCTGCTTGATCAATTTTGCCATCGGACTTCGCAGCCGATATCATCGCTTTAATCAGCAACTTTGCCTGGTCTTCTTGGGATGGTGTAGGTTGCGGAGGTTGTCCACCAGTCAGTGCAGAATTGAGTAAATCACCCAAACTTCCGCTAGCAGGCGCCCCGCCTTGCTGCCCACCTTGTTGACCCAGGCTTTCGAGCAAACCACCCAAACCGCCAGCGCTACTTTGCCCACCGAGCAAACCACCAAGCCCGCCAGCCCCACCAGATTGCTGATTTCCACCCGTGGCACCACCCAATAAACTTCCCAAACCTCCGGCACCGCCTTGTCCGCTCAGTAACTCACCGAGTCCACCAAGTGCCCCCCCGGCACCGCCAGATTGGCCCATTTTGCCCTTAACCATACCGCCCACACCCTTAGCGACCAGCGCACCCACAGCCACCTTGGCTAACGTTCCGACTAAACTCATTGAAATCCCCAGTTGTGAATTAAATAAATAGGAAGCGTTTTCGCACCTGTTACTCGCAGTGTACCGTATTGGTGCAACGAACCGCTAAGCCGGTCTGATGGCACTGAACCTCAGACGCACATAATCGGCTTGCCATTCACCCTGTGTATCCATAAGTGAGGGTTCAAGCAGATACACCACCCGGTCCAAAATATGCTGTACTTGATCTTGCTCCAATCCGTCCACAAACGGATCGGCGAAGGTCTTCAACCATCCACGCAGACCTGTCGGCAAAGGAGTGGGGCGTGGCACTAACACCATCTCTCGAACATCAAAGCCACAACTGTGTAACAAATCACGATGCTCTTTGACAGTAGGGAAATACCAAGGTATTCGAGCACGGCCATCGATATTTAGTTCTGCTAATGCCGCCAGTAGAGCGGTGACGATCGCAGCTACATTCCCAGCCCCACCAAACTCGGCAACAAAGCGACCACCCGGTTTCAAAACGCTATAAACGCCACGTGCCACACGATCTGGTTGCGTCATCCAGTGCAAAGCCGCATTGCTGAACACCGCATCGTAGGTTTGTGGAAGAGTAATGGATTCCCCGTTCATCAACTGAACATTCAATCCCTTAGCACGGGCCGCTTCAAGTAAATTTTCAGATGAATCAATCCCCAAAACCTGAGCGCCGGTGGCGACTATATCTTTCGTTAGGACACCATCACCACAACCTAGATCCAAGATGGTCTCGTTAGGCAATGGTTTTAGCCAGCTTAGAATTTCTGACCCATACGCTGGTACAAACCCAGCGTTATTCGAATAGATATCTGCAGACCAAGTCTTCATCGATAACACTCAGAGAAAGTTACACATTTACTGAGAGTTCTGCTGTAACTGTTGCAAAGATTGTCCGACCTCTTGAACCACATCACCGGCTTGCCCTGCCAGCTCACTGGCTTTCTTGGACGCATCCTTGGCAAGCTCGGTGGTTTTAGCAGCGGTGTTTTTGGCGGTTCCGGCCAGCAGTTCTTTGCTGGCTGCTACACCAGCTGTCAACAGAACCTTTTGCTCAACTTTGGCCCCGTTCAGCGACACTCTAGTGGGTGCAGTTTCCACTGTTCCTGATTGATCTTTATTATATATGCAGGATATGGAGCCGGGCTGGTTAGTGACGGACGTATAGGCCACGTTAACGGTTCGGATACGATCGTTATCTGATTGATCGATCGCCCCCCATTCAGCAACACCGTTGGATGTTAATTGTTTGGCTACAGCCTGACACATCGTGGCGAGTGGGTCATCGGTGCCAGTACAAGCAACTATAAGGATTGCAGCGACACCTGCCGCGGAGTGTTTCCACCGTTTAATTCGAATCACAAAGGTATTTCCTTTTAACAACTACAACTTAAGAAATGTTTGTCACTATAAGCGTGGCCTCAAACTCTGTCCACACACTCGACGTTAAGCTACGTAACATATCCTGGAAAACTTGCCTTGGCAGGCCTCCGTGGTTCAAAATGAGTAAACATTTGTTTCTTGTCAATTTCTAACAACAGGCTGCCAGACAATGTCGCCATTGATTCTTCATCACTATCCGCCCTCTCCTGTTTCGGAGAAAATCCGAACGGCCTTGGGCTTAAAGCAATTATCCTGGCGATCAGTTGAACAAAATCGACTACCTGAACGACCGGAGTTGCTAGCTATGACTGGCGGCTATCGCAGAATCCCGGTACTACAGATTGGCGCAGATATTTACTGTGATACACAATTAATATTTCGTGAACTAGAGCGCCGACAACCCACACCCAGCTTGTTTCCCGATGGCGACTCTGGATTGCCCTTTGCGCTGAGCCGGTGGACCGATACCGCCCTGTTCGAATGCTGCGTAAAAATGGCATTTGCCCCTGCAGCAGATTCGCTGCCCGCAGAGTTGGTAGCTGATAGGGCTCGTTTGTACCTCGGTCCAACGGGTGACTTCAAAAAAGAGTTTGATGACTTACCGCATATAGTTGCTCAATTTAAACCGCAAATGGCTTGGCTAGAAGCTCGACTCAAAAAGGGCGAGAAGTTTATTCATGGCGACCAGGCGGGTATGAGTGATCTTCTGGCCTGGTATGTGGTCTGGTTTGTCAAAGGCCGCTATCCGGAGGCAGACTCTCTGTTTGAAGATTTTCCTGCAATCAATACCTGGACCGAATATATGCAGGCCATTGGCCACGGACAACCCAGCGAGATGAGCAGTGCCGAGGCCTTGGAATTAGCCAAATCTACCATTCCTGAAGCGCCTGGAACTTCAGAATCAAATGATGCGCAGGGAATAAAACCAGGCATGAGCGTGTCCGTTGCGGCACTGGGAGATAGTGGTGAATCACCAGTCACCGGCACAGTGCGTTGTGTCACTCTGCAGAGCATAACACTGGATATCCGCAACGAATTGTGTGGCGATGTCGCTGTCCATTTTCCACGGGTTGGATATCGCGTTTCTATTGACTAGTTCAGCAGTCTAGGTCGACCGTTTGCCGGTTCGTCCTGTTGACCACAATGCTAAAGGTGGATCTATAAAACCTGATCGTGAAAACCACTCAATGACAAACTACCCGGTTCGGTATAGAGATCTGATTGACGCTGAAATCTGGTCCTTTATAGAGAAGACTGAATCGTTCTACCCGGCCGACGCTGTTGATGGCTCAGTGGACTATCAGCGGAGGGTCTATAACCAAATGTGCCAAGCCTTCACCGAAAGCTACCCAAAAGGTATCGATGCATCAGAGAGTTCACTGCAATCTCGCTCTGCTGATGGTCAGATCGCGTATGTTAAGCAACGATGCTACACAAGCTCCAAAACCAACGATGATTGTGTCGTTTTGTACTTTCATGGCGGTGGTTTCGTTGTGGGCGATCTTGACAGCCACGACAGCGTTTGCGCCGATATTTGCGATAGCACTCATCTAAGGGTCGTGTCTACGGATTATCGATTACTCCCTGAAAGCTCCGCTCTATCCGCCTACGAAGATGCGCTTAATGCCTTTGATCACGCCTGTCAACGGCATGCCAAAATCATTCTTTGCGGTGATAGTGCTGGAGCTAATCTATGTGCAGCGGTCGCCCATACTGACAAGCGGAGGAAGATAACCCATCGGATAGACCCTGAGAAATCTCAGCTTGCTGGACAGGTGCTCATTTATCCCGGACTCGGCGGGTCATTAAATAGCGCCTCTGCTCTCGAACACTGCGAGGCTCCGATGCTCACACGTTCCGATGTTGAATACTACGAGTCGCTAAGACACTCTAAGAATTGTCGTGACTACCGCATTAGACCTTTAAAAGACACCGATTTTTCCAACCTTCCAGTCACCCACTGTTTTTCTGCGCAGTGCGATCCGTTAGCAGATGATGGCAAAGCGTATTGTAATCGAATAACCAACGCCGGAGGCACGGCACATTTCACTTGTGAGCAAGGTCTGGTGCATGGGTATCTGCGAGCCCGGCACTGTTCGTCTCGTGCTTTATTAAGCTTCAACAGAATTTGTGCTGCTATTTCGGCACTGACCTAGACCACTTTTGTCCAACGCCCTTTCGCATGGGCTGATTTAACAGCTGCCTCTACCACCTTGACCATCTCCACGCCATATTCTGCGATGGGCAATCTGTCTAACGCTTTTTGATTACCGCCCATCGCAGCGTGCAAATCAGTGTAGATATTAGCAAAGGCCTCTAACATCCCCTCCGGGTGAGCCACGGCGATTCTGGTTGAAGCCTTTGTGTCGGCGTGCAGCCCTGGCGCACCTCGTTCGAGTATCTGAGTGGGTTTGTTCAAAGGAGTGAAGTAGAGTTGGTTCGGCTGTTCCTGATGCCAGCGCAAACCACCATTTTCTCCAAAAATTTCCATACTTAAGCCATGCATATGCCCCAACGCAATAGCACTGGTCCATAAGCGACATGCAGTGCCACCACTCATTTCGATCTGTAGCGCCGCATCATCTTCAAGCTTTCTCCCCTTTACTCCCGAGAGAAAATCCGCAGAAAGCTGATTGGCTTTCTGATCTAAAATGAAGCTCGCCATCTGCAGCGCATGGATACCGCAATCTGCTAGAACCGATGAAGATCCAGCGAGTTTAGGGTCATAGCGCCAGCGTACACGCGGATTGTCCATATCTGCTGCGTCTGAATGGTGACCGTGAGCAAATTGAGCAAAGGCCAGTCGGATCTTACCTAATTTGCCCGAGCGCACCATCGCACGCATTTGGCGAACCATCGGGTATCCGGTGTAACCGAAATTGACCGCCAACAACAATTTTTTTCGGCGGGCTAACCGCTGCAGTTTGAGCGCTTCTGTGGATGTCATTGTGAGAGGTTTTTCACACAGCACATGAATGCCTGCGTTTAAAAACGCCTCAGTGATTTCAAAATGTGTGGAATTCGGCGTCGCCACAGTAACCAGTTCAATACCGTCTTCACGGTCACTCTCCGATTCCAACATCTCACGCCAGTCTGCATAGGCCCGATCCTTCTCGATACCATTTTCAAGGGCAAATTTACGCCCTTTCTTAGGATCTATATCCAAAGCGCCAGCAGATAATTTAAAACAACCATCCATGGCAGCCCCTATTCTGTGAGCATCCCCAATTTGGCTGCCTTTTCCACCGCCGACTAGACCCCAATTCAAGCTTTTCATAGCACTACTCGTATATATTTGTTCGTTAGAATAGACCACCGGAGAGCAGATCGCCGTATCTGCACTACAGTTTCCCTGTGTATATGAAGCCAATTAACGCCGCCTCTGATCGCGTTTAATCGGCCTCTGCCCACCGATCACATTTTACGGATTGAGACAGACCCAATACTTATGAGTATCGAACAAATAATTGTCCTGGCGATTGTTCAGGGCTTAACCGAATTTCTACCAGTTTCGTCCTCCGGACACCTGATCCTCATTCCGGCTTTCACCGATTGGGAAGATCAAGGAATCGTGACTGATGTCATGGTTCATGTGGGTTCCTTGTTCGCCGTTATTGTTTACTTTTGGAAGGATTTTCTCAATCTTCTACGCGGCACTGGCGATCTTCTCACAGGCAAGAAAACAGATAATTCGCGTATGGCCATGTACATCGCTGTGGCGACGATTCCTGCGCTAGCATTTGGTGCTTATTTAAAACTTAGCGGTGTTCTTGACTCCATACGCGGTGTTCAAATCGTGGCTTGGAATGCGGTCATTTTTGGCATTCTTTTATATGTTGCTGATGTAGTCGGAAAGCGTTTAAAAGTCATGGAGGATATGACGTTGAGCCCCGCGCTGGTTATCGGATTTGCCCAAGCCCTGGCATTGATACCGGGGACGTCTCGGTCAGGTATTACTATGACAGCGGCACGTTTTCTAGGTTTCGAACGCGCAGAAGCCGCTCGCTTTTCCTTTCTGCTGGGAATACCCGCCATCGCTGCCGCAGGCGCTTTTACCGCATTGGAACTCATTCAGCTCAATCAACCCATACCAGCCGATGCGCTGTACGCCGCCGTGTTAACTTTCTTCGCAGCACTCGCAGCCATTGCATTGCTTATGGCCCTGGTAAAGCGTATCGGCTTCTTCATTTTCATGCTCTATCGCCTTGCCCTCGCCGCTGTCCTTTTCACCATTGGGGTCGGACCAAGCTAATCTATTGATATTTCTGTTGATATCGCAAATCGAAACGTTCAAAAAACCACTAATGCAGGCATTTGAGCCCGATTTTCGGGTTTTAGGAAGTACTCAATTCCAACGTCAACATGGATGGTTCTAGCCACCTTTGCCGGACAACTGGGGTTTAAAAAAGTTTGGATGACGACTAACTCACGAACGTTCTGTTGTGGTTGTTTGAGTGGTCTAGGCTCACTCTTACGGGTGTATAAGAGATAATCTTGAATGTTTACGGTTACTTGCCGTGGTCCGACCCCGGTACATTAGGGAGAGAATACCCATGATAGTCACCAGCGCTGTGGCCTCTGTGTTTGGTCTTTTGTATTTAGTTCTGGCACAACATGTCATATCTCGACGACGCAAATATAAAGTAAGCGTTGGCCATGGGGATGTGGAAGAACTTCACCGGTCAATACGTGCACACAGTAATCTGGCTGAGTACGCGCCGATCATTCTTATTTTACTTGCAGCCTATGAAGTTAACGACGGTCCGCTTGTCATCGCAGTAATACTCGGCGCTATAGCCATGCTGGGTAGACTTCTGCATGCTCGTGGTATGACCCTACCCGCGGATGCGCGCATTAAGCTTCGCGTACCTGGCATGGCACTAACGCTCTCAGCTATCGCTGGGTTGGTATTGAGCAATATCTTTTTGGTGGCAGGGACACTATTTTTATCCTAAGCCCTACGAAGAACACCCATAGATCCTCAAAATAAGTAATTTCTTCAGCCGTTAGTAGTTGTCTTAATTATGAAGGTGCGCTGGGGTGCAGTGCGAAACAATCGACAAGTCGCTTCACTTGCCGGCCATCTGTAGAGAAATTCTCGTTGCTAAGCCACCGTTGAAACGCTTTCTCTAAAATGGGCCATTCGTGATCCAAAATCGAGAACCATGCAGTATCCCTATTTCGATTCTTGTAGACGGTGGCTTGCCTGAATACACCTTCAAAGGTAAAGCCAAGTCTTTTGGCAGCGCGTCGGGACGCAGAGTTTAGCGAATCACATTTCCATTCGTAACGGCGATATCCAAGGTCAAACGCTTGTTGAGCTAGTAGATACATCGCCTCAGTGGCTTTCCTGGTCCGCTGTAATTGTTTAGAGAAATGTATATGGCCAACTTCAACAGATCCAGACGATGGATTGATACGGAGGTAACTCGCCACGCCTAAAGCCACACCGGTGTGGCTGTCTAATATTGAATACATGAAAGGGTCCTCACTGCGGCACAGTGGGAGCAGCCAATTTTCGAACTGTGATTGAGTCTCAAACGGCCCGTAGGGTAGATAAGTCCACTCCTCACCGCTTTGTTCTGCTGAAAACGCCTTGAAGAGATCGCTCGCATGTTCGCTGTCTAACCTCACAAGACGAACATACGAACCCAGCACCATGGTCGCAGGATGCGCAGTAGGTGCTGACCAATCACCTACTGAACACCCGATGGGCTGCCCTAGGGAATTAGTATCCATTTCAGCCTACTGCAGCTTGTGCCTTCACGACTCGTAACACCCCAGCAGACAAACCGGATACTTCAACTCGCTCACCAGCTACCAGTTCGCTATCCTGACTCTCATTATCCAACTCAACACGCCATTCAATGCCTGAGTAACGATATTTCCCATCTTGATTTCTGGATATCGTCGAATCTAATTTAAATTCAAGACCAATAAAGTCGCTACTTTTGTCTTCTTCCTGAAAGGATTCCGACTGCAGTTTCTTGAATGGTTTCCACAAAA
Source organism: Gammaproteobacteria bacterium (assembly GCA_019634245.1). Next base: position 22,928 of record JAHQVR010000071.1, on the reverse strand, counting down.
GTGCAGCAAGTGCTGCAGAACTCACCGTAAAAACTGCAATACCTGCAGCCCAGCTCTCTGGCACCAATCCCACCCACATCAATATCCCTGTAAGAACAGCTGCTAGTCCAGCAAACAAGAGAACTACTGTAGACAAACCTAGCACCAATGCTTCGAGCGCTAACAATACACATCCAAGGATAAACCACGTGGTACCAATATGGGCGTTCATATAGTCAAACATGTTTTTCTCCTTATTAAAGAACCAAATCCATGGGCGTAAAGCCTAGTGTGTTTTATACAATTTCAGAACTTAGGGTCGTGTCGAACCGAAAGCATCACTTTTGTTCATCGCGCTGACTATCGCGACCGCCTCAGCGACAGTGCTGCCTGCTTCAGTGGATTTTCCATCAGTGAGCACAATCGTAGATTCCTTGGCTATTTTTTGCTTTGCCTCGATCGCCATAGTCGCAAGATCTAGCTGAACCGCCTTCTGGCCTTCATCGGTAGCAGCGGTTTCACCAATGGTTTTTAAGGCCGCAGCCTTGGCCAATGCCACTGTTTCTATTGCCTTCGCCTCACCTTCAGCCAACAATATTTGTTCGGCCCGATTACCCTCTGCTGCTAACACTTGAGCTTGTTTCTCACCTTCAGCCACATTAATGGAAGACTGACGCTCACCTTCTGATTCTAATATTGCCGCTCTTTTATCTCGCTCAGCGCGCATCTGTCGTTCCATGGCTTCAAGTACGCTCTTGGGAGGTTCGATATCTTTGATTTCATATCGCAAAACTTGAACACCCCATGGTTCTGCTGCCTCATTAATTGAAGAGACGATCGCAGTGTTCAGCGTATCTCTCTCCTCGAAAGTTTTATCCAAATCAAGTTTACCGATTTCAGATCGCATAGTGGTTTGAGCTAGTTGAGTAACCGCAAACACATAGTTTTCAACACCATAACTTGCCTTGTGCGGATCTAAAACTTTTAGATAAAGAACTCCATCGACAGTCAGGCCAATATTGTCTTTCGTAATGGCGCTTTGACTTGGTACGTCAACGGCCTGTTCTTTCAAAGTTCTGTCGTAAGCGACTTTATCTATAAACGGAATAATAAAATTTAATCCCGCCTTTAGAGTACGATTAAATTTTCCAAAGCGCTCAACAACAAATGCTCGATTCTGAGGGACGAACTTTATTGATGACTTGATAACAACGAAAATCACCACCGCGAGTGCGATCCAACCCGCAGAGCCAAAGTTTATAATTTGAAATATTAGGTCTTCCATAGTTCTCTCCGTTTTAATTTAGTAGTACGGCTGCCTGCACCTTAGTTACTGGCAGCCGGCTTCTTCGTATCAATAGCCACGCGGAGATCTTTTATCTGTGCAGTTTTGTGCTCCAGATATCGATCCATCGCGGTTAAAAAAAAGGCTTCAATTTCTGCATCGTCGCCCCCAAAATTACTAATCACTTGCTCGTACACACCCTTTACCTCCTCGCTAACTGAGAAAACAATTTTTGTGTCACTGAAATGATCGTCGAGCAAACCTCGAATCAGGCCGGAGGCATTCAATCCCTGCGCACTGATTCTTTCGTATTGATCTGCCCTCACAGTGACATTTATTCGTTTCATCGCTCCTCTCCACCGCTGGGTAGAGCGGCTTAATATCGATCATTAGAGTGTGTATATAAGGTATATTATACACACATTTCTATATAATGTCCACATTTATGCGTATTATCTTTAAAAATGCACACATTTATACGCCAATCCATTCTTGCTATCCGGGTCGGACCACCCGATAAAAGCAAACACAATCATTCGATGAAGTAACGATTTATTCATAAATATCAATAACTTAATTTGGTCCGACCCTGAGTAGTAGGTTCATTGCAGTGGCGAGGGCTGGGTTAGAAGCCGAGCATGGAATTCTTAGGTGGTATTTCAGAACCCAGAGACAGACGAGTCTGTGGGCTTGAATAGACCGCCTCCATCCCACTGATCAACGTTTCTGGCGGTCGACGGCTAATTAAGATTCAGACAATGGGTAGTCCGACCCGGAGATTAAAACAGGTACATAGGTTGGTCCGACCCGAGGGGGCTAGCGGTGACGGTGAATGGACATCCAGGAACCGGAGCCTGGGGGTACGCAGGTAAACGTGACCGGGCTTTGGACAACTGCTAAGGTCTGCAGCTCATTCATAGTGAAGCTTTGCTCCGCAATATCGCTTTGAAACACCCCATCGCGATCCATTAAGAAAGCACGCTGCTGATCATCGATAACGGTGTGAGCAATCAGATCGCATTCCGGGCCTGGCGTGTCAATGCTTGCGCGTTGCACTAACAGCGCGACTCGGCTTAGTGTATCTGCCGCAGAGTTGGATCCTAATGTTACCTGTTGCCCCACGATTGGGGCTAAACCAGTATCCATGGCCATAACAAAATCGATCACTTGCCCACGCATTCGATCGTTGATCGATTTGTCCTGATCGAAACGAAAAACACTGCCCTTAAAAAAACTATCGAGTGAATCCATATTGCCATCGTGCATGAAGCCAAAACCGCGAACTTGATCGCCAAATTCTTCGTTCGTTTCAGAAAATCTTCCTGAATTACCGAACTTTCCAACCTTCTGATACATATTCCGAAGATGAGGCACTTTAAACTCCTGAGATATATCAGGACCTTCTATGCTGCTTAAACCACTGGTTCCAAAGTGTTCCTGCTGCGGATCCAGCGTATGGCAATCATTACAAGTGAATGCCAAACCAGTGGTGATGTTGTTGAAATAAATCTCTCTCCCAGAGGCTTGATCTTCATCAAGAGAATTATCCAAAGCGCGAATCGGATTCGGAGGATATGTCAGAGCCAATGAAAATCGCGCGAATGCCTCCATATCATCTTCGTTGATCTCAGATTCGTTTCCCAGTAATTGTACAAACGCATCATTAAACTCCATAAAAGCGGCGAATTCGATACTCTGCCCTTGTGCTGCCTGTGCACCGGTTCGATCACCGCGCCAATGCATAGGCCCAGCATTCGCCAAACCCCTCAGACTTTGGGTCGTCATAGGCCCTTTCATCGGATGAAACTGAGCAGGAGTTGAAGGACTTAACAACGGATTCACGAAGGGATTAGGGTTCTCCACAACGACGTTATCGGGGTTACCTAAATCCCATGCCAGTCCATCTGTATCAGCAAAAATATGGCAACTGGCGCAAGACGAATCACCAAACCGTGATGCATCAGCGGATCGATAAAGATGCTTCCTGCCGGCCACAATGAAATCGGGCTCCGGATTATCCAAAGCAGTTGTGCTCAATTCGGAAAAGTCTTGGAGATCCACTGTGATCACTGAGTTGTTGAAACGAGTCATTACAAACGCCCTACTATTGATCTCGTCTAATACAACGCCGGTAGGACCACCACCACTGAGCAACAGCTGATTCTCGTGCGAAGGCTCAAGAGCACCGTCTTCAAAAGCTTCGATATCATACGCAACGAGCTTGTCTGACCCCAACGCCGTGACATATAAGCGAGATCCCTCAGAACTGACAGCAACCCCCATAGGCTGAGAGATTGATAATACGCGTTGTGACTGAGATATCGAAGCAGCACCTCGGTCCAGGTGCGAGTTAAGATCGAAAGCCTGCACCTCAGTACCGTTAAGTACGCTAATCCGGTTACGGATAAAATCACCCCGCACACTACCTGCAGCTATCCCTGCTCCTTCGAACCGGTTAACGTTTAGTGCTTCGGTATTAGTCACATAAACTTCACCACTCGCGGGATTAGTTGTCATACCAAATAAGTTGGTACCCACCCCAGATACTTGACCCACCAACTGAGGAGAGGCGGCCGCCTCTAAAACAAAGACGTCATAATCTGGCAATGAAAATGGAACAAGCTCATCAAAACTTCTCCCACTCTGATCAGCAGCGTTCCCGTCAGCATCTTTCCAATTAACACCATCGAACTGAACGATCAAACCAGTATCAGGAGCTACGGCGCCCTCGACACTCATTACTGGTCCGGCCTTGTTTAATAAATTTTCACCCAGTGCAGTGGTTTTATTGCCCGAATTCATAACAGCAACATAGACGTATCTATTGTCTGGGCTCACAGCCAAAGCCCTCGCAGTATCACCGAATAGAGAGACTACTGAAGTTGGGTCACCACCCAATGTTTCTCCGGGTTGATCCGCATCAAAAACCCAAACGTCTGCCCTGCCAACACCAGCTGTGTACAACTCAGCATCAAGAGGCTCATCATCTGGACCATTCTGTCCTCGATGAGCTGCGGTAACGAACGCATATCGGTTCTCCACGCCAGCAAACACAATATCTCGAGGTTCGTCCCCCACAAGCAAAGTGTTCACTACACGAGGTGGCGTCTGTGAGAGATCAACAACACTGACGCTGTCAGATAAATGATTAACAACCCAGGCCTCATCATCGCTACGGAGCGCAACGGACACCGGCTCCATGCCCACTGGAACTGAGTAACGCAGCTCAGTGCCAGCCTCTGATGTCGACAGAATATCCAGAGCCCCAGCAGGTGTGTTTGTCACTAACAGTAGGTTTCCCGCACGGGTCAGGGCTAATGGACGCACCTGCCCAGATTCAAAAAGCACAAACCGGTCAGAATCTTCATTACCGGAGCTTGTCGACGCGGAAGAATCGTCCGAAGAACCGCCGCCACAGCCAAACATCATGGTGGACATTGCCATCGCCGCTGCGGTTATCGATATGCGTATCATCAAAACACTCTTTGGGTAAGCCAACGGTATTGGCTGTTGTACTCCTAACAACCAAACCAGTTACACACCGCCTACGATTGGTAGAAAAAATGAAGGACTATCAGTCGACGCTTAGCCCCTCAGTCAGGAATCAACAGTACGAATACACCGCGAGGATACCTATTTAGCTAAGAGGCGCGCAGGATGCAAGCAGCGGTCGATATCCTAACACCCATGAAAGTCAAAGCCCATCAGGCCAAGTTGGAGATGTCAGGCAGGACAATTAAAGCACATCACCGATGCGGTCATGCTAGTCGAAAGCGAAGATCATTAGGGGCAAGTAGTAAGAGAAAAGGTGGCTGACACAAATATTAATCTTACAGATACTAGAAACAACGACGAAAAACTCCAGCGGTTGTATAAACAAACCGCTGGAGCTGAATTACTGCTGGAAAAAATTACATCTGCAATGAAGACATTGTTTTAACTTGCTCTCCAATCTCAGAGCGCAGGTCTTCACCCAAAGGAATCATTCCTTTGTCAGCGAGGTATCCATCCGATCCCCAAGTGTTTTCGTCGGTAAATTCAGCCAAATACTCCGCAATTCCTGGCACTGTTCCAACATGCTCAGACTTTACGTAGAAATACAATGGACGTGAAATGGGGTAATCGCCTTCAGCGATGGCATCGAAGTCAGCTTCAAATCCTTCAATCACAGACGACTGTACTTTGTCGGAGTTCTGATCCAAGAAACTAAAACCGAATATGCCGACCGCATTGGGGTTAGCTTCCAGCTTCTGAACAATCAGATTGTCATTCTCACCTGATTCGATATATACACCGTCTTCGCGCATGGTGTGACAAACCGCTTTGAATTTAGCTGAATCCGAATCATCCATGGCTTCGATAAAACTGAATTCGCTACAACCAGATTCCATCGCCAACTCAACGAACGCATCGCGAGTACCTGATGTAGGAGGAGGCCCCATGACTTCAATATTTACAGCCGGCAAAGCGGGATTGATTTGATCCCATGTTGCGTATGGATTAGCAACCAGAGATTCGGAACCGTCCGGGTTTGGAACCTCTTTAGCAAGCGCAAGGAAAAGATCTTTTCGAGTTAATTCCAATTTTGGTGCGTCAACCGAATTGGCAACAGCTATTCCATCATAACCGATTAGCACTTCCACAATATCAGTCACACCATTTTCCTGACACTGTTTGTATTCAGATTCCTTCATGCGACGAGACGCATTGGTGATATCTGGTGTACTGGTACCCACACCGGAACAAAACAATTTCATACCACCGCCTGACCCAGTTGATTCTATCTTCGGCGTTTTGAAACCCCCGGTCTTACCAAAACGCTCAGCAACGACAGTAGCAAACGGATAGACCGTGGATGATCCCACGATGCTGATGTAGTCTCTCGCCATAACGGGTGAGGAAAGCCCGGCCATCACAGCCGTCGCGACGGCTAATCGCTTTAGGTTCATTAAAATCTCCAACGTGATTTGATAAATAAAGAGGCTGCATTATCAGGATTGAATATGACACTGCCGTGACAAATACATTTAAGATCGGTGTTAGACACAATTTGAAACGCTGTATTTAGTCGCGTACGGTGAAAATCAAGAAAAATACGCTATGTCATTGTTTTTAAACGTAATTACGCGTTTAATTCGCACTGATAAAATACTGTGAGTAGATCTCTCAGTAGCGCGTGTCATCGTTGTGTAATAATTTGATGACTGTCACAATCCGCAAAAGCGTCCGTTCAAGTTCTGCGTCAAAGTCCTGCTTGCCACCCCACTCAGAAAATCGCTCGCGGCAGTGGCTTTGAAAGTGGCAGCAACCATTTATCCGCTGGGTGATCTCTGGGGATATCGGTCAAATCAACCAATCGGTTGATCAGCGGCGCTGGTTCCCGTGCATTCAATGAACACAGGGCATCGGCGTACACAGCAATATTATACTCGCCGTTTTGTGAATATTCAGCTTCGAGAAACTGCGCGTATTGCCAAATCAAATCAGGTAAACAAGTCACTTTCCAAAGCTGCTGTTTATTCAAATGTTCACTGGGATCAACAATAATTCGTTCGCCCTCCTTTACCACCACGAATTTAATAGTTCCACGTTTACTGCGCAGCATCATGCGCCAACTAAATCGATGCCCACCTTCACTCCATGCGACATCGCCGGGAATAAAATAGTGCCTCAACGGTACCGCAACTTGTACTGTTAACCAAACCACCATCAGGAATACGATGACAGCTCCACCCGATTGGTGCGAGTACGATGATGAATCAAGTGGCCCAATTCTGCGTAGCTCATTTAGAGTCAACTTAGGACCTGAATCGCGTCCCCAGCGAGATGACCACCACTGTTTAACTTGCAATGGCCAATCTGGATCAAACATCATCAACGTCGCTGCTATTGTCATCCAAGGAAAAATGCCGATGTTGAACACAAGAGAATTGGTTAAGTGAAAACACACATAGGCAGCCAATGCATATAAACGTGTCCGCTGAAATAATAACAATGGCGCACCCACTAAATGAAGAACAATAGCGCCATAACTTGCTATGGCGATGCCCCAATCGGCAGTAAGCCACTGGAATACCTCCATTGAACCAGCGCTCTTTTCGGTCATCCACAAACGCATAGGTTCGAGATTTAACCAGTCCCGATTTATTTTCACCAAACCGGCGTATACCAGTACTATTTCCAACTGTGCACACAGCCAAAAACGCCCCCAATTTGGCACGACACTTGAGGCTATTTCAGGGTTACGTTTAGCATCCAATGCCCAGAAGGTATTAGCCGGCACAAAAATCAATAGACAACTAAATAAAAAAGCTAAGTAAAAGTGATTTAGATACTGCGCCTGATCTAATAAGAAGATATAACTAAAGCACAACGTCATTAAAATGGCTGAAATGCGGTAAAAGAGCCCTAGCATAACGCCCAATGCTCCTAATCCCATTAAGAAGTAGACAAGCTCTAAACCCATACCAGGTAGGAGCCCTACCCATTCAAAGTATCGATACTTAAATAAAAGATCCGACGATCGGTACATACAGTCTGGGCATAAAAAAACACCATAATTGATGCTGTCGAAGAGCATAAGTGCTCCGAACAGAATTCGAAACACCGCAAGGGAGCTCGGGTGCACCCCTTTAAAAAGTTGGGTCTTGAGATAGGTCAGCAACACAAAATTTTCTCGGTCTCGTGGGTTACAACTTCCAGCTATTTAAGTGGGTCTGAACACTCAATGTCCACCCGAATAACACACATCTCTATCCTATGCATAACCGTATAGCGGATCTGATATCATAAGACGTTAAACGCCTCCTGTGATCTCTATCGTCAGCTCTGAGAACACAACTTGTGCTCACTGACCAACGAACCAGTATGCGCGGCACCCTGTCGGCATATGTGGGTTAAATAGCGAATAATAATACCCAATGCCAACCTATGAGACGCTCACAGGAGACCCGATTTTATTTTTCTTACTAGCGGTAGCTGCATTTATTGTCGGGCTGTCCAAAGGCGGCTTACCAGCCGTAGGCATGTTGAGTGTACCGCTGCTTAGTTTAAATATGTCCCCAATGATTGCTGCAGTGCTGCTGCTGCCCATCTACCTTCTATCTGATGTTTTTAGCGTTTGGCTTTATAGAAAGGAATATAGCGCCCCAAACTTGAAAATTCTTATTCCCGCAGGAACTGTAGGAGTGGCCATTGGGTGGGCGATGGCCGCCTATGTGTCAGATCAAATGGTTGCTTTACTGGTGGGTGTGATGGGTATTCTGTTTTGTCTACACACCTGGACAAAAAAGGATAAAGGTAGCATTGGCAAACCAGCATCAATACCCAGAGGCATATTCTGGGGCACATTCTCAGGGTTTACCAGTTTTATCTCGCACGCTGGCGGGCCACCGTTTCAAATTTTCGTTCTCCCGCAAAAGCTACCTAAAATGGTGTTTGCGGGAACTTCCACCATTACCTTCGCCGTGATCAATCTTGCGAAGGTCGTACCCTATTCAATGCTGCATCCATACAATAAATCTACCTTGCTAGTCTGCGCTTTACTTGTACCGGCAGCTGCCATCGGGACTTTGTTAGGCAAAAGCCTCATTAAACGATTGTCAGAAAAGTGGTTTTATCTTACGGTGCAAATAGCGCTATTTATTATTTGCGTTAGACTTGTCGTTGGTGCTATCGGAGCATGATCCAAAGTCCACTAGGAACCGAGTCAATCAACCGCCTCAGGGCTTTCAAGTTGCATCGATCGCTGCATTTGGAGCAATGCTTTTTTCGCGCGGATTTGTATCAGTTTGCGTTTTTTACGCTCCATGGTCGCGATCGCTAAGGCTCGGTTTTTTACTTCGATCGCCTGCTCTTTCTCAGCGATACTTTTGCGTACGAGAGTATGGCTACTCTTTACCCGTTGTTGCAATTGATTGACATCTCTCTCTAGCAATTCTTTCTCAGCACTTATTACACTATTCTGATGCTTGAGCGCTTGTATGTTTTCATCCTGCCTTTGAATCAGCTCAGCCAAGTCAGCTTCGCTGGCTCTCAAGTTGACGTCCGTATCTGAGTCAAGAGAACGGGTAATACTTCTTTCTAACTGGATATCTTGATCCAACTCGGCGGTAAACTCTGCTGATTCGGCATTTTCCTTATCACTGACATCTAACAAATCAGCCCAATCGTTCCCTGGTCGACCATGCCCTTCAGTTGTTGGTTGCGCCACACCCTCAAAATCTTCATTTGGAAGCACAGACTCCTGGAACTCTGCCTCTGCAATAGACTGATCAAAGTCGGTCAAATTCGGATTGATATGAGCCGTTGCCAATTCAAGTTCCAACTCATGCTCAGCGCTCATAGTTATTTCACCCGCCACCTGCGGAACATCTTCTTCGTCCGAATTCTTCGAATCGGCAGAATCCGAATCTATGATCTGCCCCTCAACAGAGGAAGGCGCAACGGCCTGAGTGGCAGGTAAACCAGTTAGTAGTGACGCTATCTCAGCACGTACGGAATCATTTTGTTTGTTTTTAGTTGATCTGGCGATCTTGCGATCGACCACATTTCTGACTGGTTGATAGGATGCGCTATCTAACACATCTACCACCGATTGATCCGGTACTTTTTTCTCAGCCGATTGCGTGGTAATTTTCGTCTCCAAAGCTTCCTCGTCTGCAGACGTTTTGAACACACGCTTTGCCAAGCTCAGCAGGACCAATACACCCAACGCAAAACACCAGACTATTAGAGACAGAACGACGCAAAACAGTATTCGTTCGAAAGTGGATTCGAAGTTCAATAAAAATAGTGATAATGGTGATAGAAACAGAAGCACTGCCCCTAACCGACCCAGGCTTTTCACGCGCCGCCGTAAACGTCTGCTGGATATAATCGGGTATCTTCGCGAATAGTCACGGGCACCCACGAGAGCAGCAATGGCTAATATTGCCATCACCACCATTACTTTCAGATCAAGCATCCTTGTGAGTTCCTCTAATATACCAACGGCCTAACTAAAAAAGAGTCTCACGAACTTCATCATCCATACAACTAATCTTTGTGATAAGTCAGTAACGTGTCGGGTGACCGTTAGAATTTGAGATGGCCGACACGCACAGTTTCTGTGCTGTAGTGAGAACTATTCCACACTAGTCTGAAGTTCAAAAAGTAAGGATTCAGAGACAAAGATGATGATTCTAGCCCGCGGTCCAGCCTGATGTGATCAACATACACCGTCACAATCAACGTATCCGAGAACAGATAAGAAGTTATTACTATTCGATGATAGGTAATTGCAATTAATACTAAGGGTGCACAATCAACGCAAGGATTTACAGACCATCGGCACACGATCGATCAGCAGCTATAGATTCACTGATCATTGAAATCATTTCAAACAGCAAGGCAGAAGCCGTTAACGCCGTAATGTTATTCGGGCTGTCTTTTGTTGGCATCATGCACACAACATCTGCACCGACGATATTTTCACCTCTTACCGCATGGAGAAGCTGAACTGCCTCATCAACATTAAACCCTGTTTCTCCTGGTTCCAAGTTGGCAACTGCCGGGCAATAGTTGGATCGAGGCAGTCAAGATCAAAGGTAATGTAAACCGGGCGTCCGTTTATTACCGATTTTATCTGCTGCACGACATCCACAATGCCACGCTGTCGAAACTCTTTCATAGTAACGACGTTATAACCATACTCATAGGAAGGTTCCAACCAATCCAATGTGCGCGGATGTCCACGTAATCCAATTTGCATCGAATGAGTGGGATCCACATACCCATTGTCCGCCAAATAGGCCCCCCAGTGAGCCGCTGATTTTTTTGCTCCAAGGAAATGATCCACTTTGGTAAAAACGTCAGTGTGGGCATCCAAATGAAGAACACATACTGGCTCGCCTCCGGTTATCACTCCCTTGCCAATAGCCTGAACAATTCCGCCCGTTATTGAATGATCGCCCCCAATCGACACTGGCCGAACCCCAGCATGGTCAATCCGTGAGAAAAACTCGGTGATTCGCGCTATACAGTCTTCATTGTCATTAGCTTTTGGGAACGGTACATCGCCTGCATCGACAATATCGCAACTGCTCCAGGGATCCAATTGGAAGTCAAGATGTACACGGCGTAGCACTGCGGACACGTTTCTAACCGCACGTGGTCCTAAGTGTTGATCCCGTTCCGTTGTGCCATTGCCCGTCGAATGAGGCACACCAACGATAGCGATGTCTTTTCCTACGGGCGAGGTATGAGGGCACCGAAAAAAGGTTGGAACACCCCACCAATAGAGATTATCCATCATGCTGTCATCGTGTATTTCAGACACTCTTTAGCACCCTGTAAACCACACTAGAAAACAGGCGTTCACAGCCATTGTTTCAACGCTAAACCTTGCAGCATTCTACACACCTAGTGATTCTCAACCTTTCGACGATACATACCCTGCGCAATTCGATCTATCACCATCGCACAAAACAAGATAGCTAAGCCACCAAGCAGCCCCTGACCTTTGGCTGCATATTGTAAAGCTTCGAGAATGAGAGCACCTAAGCCCTCTGCGCCAATAAGAGACGCAATGACCACCATACTCAGAGACATTAATATGGTTTGATTAACACCAGTCATAATTGAGGGCAGGGCCAAAGGAAGCTCAACGTTTCTCAATAATTGCCATTTGGAGCACCCGAAGGCTACCGCCGCCTCTTTAGTTGTTTCCGGCACACCGCGCATTCCCAACGCAGTGAGGCGTATCACCGGTGGCATTGCGAATATCAGTGTGGCCAACACACCCGGTGGTTTACCTGTGCCAAAAAACGCAATGATGGGAATCAGGTAAACAAACGCTGGCATTGTTTGCATGAAATCCAATACGGGTTCAGCGATCAGGTAGGCCCGCCTCGATTTACCAAACCATATACCCAAAGGGATTCCAATCAGTACACACAGGAAAGCGCCAGCGCCTATCAAGGCCACGGTGATCATTGAAATTTCCCATAAGCCCATAAACGCTAGATACAAAAGCGAAGCTACGGTAAAAATGGCAACACGAGGACCGGCAAGCCGAAAGGCCATCACCGAGATCACAATCATAACCACCGGCCAAGGTGTGTCGAGCAGCACTACCTCAAGTCCATTCAATACTGCTCGTATCACTTGAGTGATGCCATCAAAGAAATCGCTAAAGTTCACCGCAAGCCAATCAAAGCCTGCATCACCCTTCTTGGCTAAGATAGCCATATATTCCCGGCCTACCGGAAACTCCGTAAGCGGAATTTTCTCCCCAAAAAAGCCACCGGTTAGTCCAGCCAACTTGCTATCGGGATCAGCTACCGTGAATCGAAGAAGGGTTAACGGCCAAATCGCCAACAGTAAAAAACCACCAAACCACAAACTACGTTTACTGATGCCCGAAGGGACGCGCTCTGGTGATGCCCTCCATTTTAAATACTGTTTTTCATACGCAACGTTCGCGTAGCAGCCTTCGATAAGCTTAACAACCAGTAGCAATGCGAGGCCAGTTAACAATATCGTCGTGGCTTCGGTAGCCGCTAGCTCCGCCTTTTCAAGCGCAGTGTCAGCTACCTTTTTTAAGTTATCTGCAATTTTTTGCTTAGCAGCCGCTTCCACAGTGTTGCCTGCTGCAATCAGTTCTTTTGCCTGTTCTTCCCGACGGGCAATATTCGCTACTAGCTTCTCATAACGCGCCAGCTGATCTGCACCAAGTTCACCCCACAACCCACGACCAATCTGCACAAAGGCGAATAATTCCAGCACTAGGAATGTCCAGAAAAAGCCCCACACACCACGAAAAGCAGCCCACAACGGGCCAAAAACAGCAGCAGCTGAATTCCATGAGAATACCCATCCCGTTGCGTCCTGGATATCGCTAAATGCTCGAGCATAGAAAGGAACATTTTCCTGGACAAACTCTTCAACCGACGCATCCAAGGACTTTGGACCAGCTTCTAATCCAGTATCGGCACTCATGCTTTACCTCCTTGAATACCTTTCAACAAGGTTGCTTTATCGACGACCCCGATATCCTCATCAGTATCTGATGTTATGACCACCGGTAATTCAGTCGTCGCAGAGATATCGATCAACGAGTCAAGATCAGCCCCATGGGTTACCCTGGGACTCTGGGATAGGTCATCACCCGGCTTGGTTTTGAATTCATTCAGTGGCACCATGATGGAGTGAGCAAAGACCAGTTTTAATTTTGATATTCCATCCACAAAATCAGCGACATATTGATCGATAGGCTGTGTGACTATTTCCTCTGGTGTACCTATCTGAATAATTCGTCCATCCTTCATAATCGCGATACGATGTCCGATACGTATCGCTTCGTCTAAATCATGAGTAATAAACACTGTTGTTTTCTGCATTTCCGCTGAGAGCGCCATGAATTGGTCTTGAAGCTGGCGTCTGATCAACGGGTCTAATGCAGAGAAGGGCTCGTCCATCAACAGTACTTCGGGATCAGAAGCCAATGCTCTAGCTAAGCCTACTCGTTGCTGCATTCCACCCGAGAGTTCACTAGGAAATCGATCTTCGTAACCATCAAGGTTCACGCGAGACAAGCATCTTTGAGACACTTCCCAGCGCCTGGACTTCGACTCTCCACGTACCTGTAGAGGAAAAGCCACGTTGTCTCGAACTGTTCGATGGGGCAGCAGTGCCATATGTTGAAAAACCATACCGATGTGTCTAGCTCGCAACTCTCGAAGCTCCGAATCACCCATAGCCAAAACATCTTTACCCAGCATCTGAATGTTTCCAGCTGTAGGCTCAATCAGACGATTGAGATGACGCACCATCGTAGACTTTCCAGAGCCAGACAAACCCATTACACAAAATATCTCCCCACGCGGAACCGTAAAGGAGCAATCAGCGATGCCAATGACACACTGAAATTCCTCTAGCACCTCAGGTTTTCCTAACCCTCGCGACTTCACCGCGGCTAACGCTTCGTCGGCTCGGTCACCAAAAATCTTCCAAACATTTTCAAGAATTATTACATCTTCTGTCATGGGCTTTGATCAACAGGCATTGGCTAACGACGCAAGCAAAGTAAAAAAAAGGCCGTACAACACAAAAGTTGTACGGCCTTTGTCCTACGACTTTAAATTAAGAATCTTACTGCAACCAACTGTCTACAGTACCAGCATTTTCTGCTACCCATTTCGCGGCAAATTCAGCAGGGTCTTGCTTTTCGACCACCAGGGCGAAGGTCATTGCAGAAACCGTATCGGTATCCAACTTCACCTTTGACAGCATGGCGGCAGCCTCGGGTTGGTCAGATTCCAAGGAAGTGGCGTAGTGCACGTGCAGTTTTGCGGTGCTCCAAGCAACAGCTGCATCTGATTTTTCTAGCCACTCAGGATCATCAGTAGGCTGTACAACAGTCCACTTAGATTCATCATGCGCAGGTTCTTTTAAAATAACCAACTCATGCAGAGCAAACATATGATGCGGGGTATAGCAAAAGAAAACGATGTTTTTATCCTGGGCAACTGCATTATCTACTTCGGCAAGAGCAAGAGATTCGTCCATTTCTTTTAGATTCATGGTAGCGTCATAGCCATAGGATTTAGCTCGAATTTTCTCAACATTTGTTGAAGCCCACCCGGAGCCACCAATCCAAATTTCACCCATACCGTCGCCGTCTGTATCAAAATTTCTGGCCATTTCTGGATCTGTCAAATCAGCCAGATTTACAATACCTGTACGTTCGGCAGTGCCCTTAGTAACACACATGGCCTGATCTCCACTAACGGCATTGGGGTTTTGCCGAACCGTACCTTTTTCCGTTACAAATTTAGCCTCCAGATTAGCCTGATTAGGCAACCACACTTCTGGGTGAACATGCATTGAACCCGTATCCATCGCTTCAAAGACAACAGGATTAGTTGCGCTTTGCAGCTCAACTTCCAAACCCAGATTTTCTTCCAAAGCTACTTTTAAAACATGCGCGGTCGCAAGCACTGATGGCCAATTGGGAACACCGATAACCACATCAGCAGCCTGAGCTACAGTTCCATAACTAGACAATGCGCAGGTTAACGCCACTGCTGATAATTTTATTTTCTTTTGCATAGAGTTTTCTCGTATGTGTGAGTTTGTGTCCAGTCTGTCAAGTCGTCACCACTGATCGACACACTTAACGATCATCGTACCTTTCGACAAACAATAATGCTAGGCTCAGTGCGGTGAGCTCACCAGGGCTGAATGGCAAAACTCGTCAATTTTCGTAATATTTGAGAATTTATCGTGAAAACGACATCTACTGCTGCTCGCTGGGGCATAAATAACGACTACGCACCCTTAACTGACGTTTTACTCGGACATCCAGAGTTCTATGCCTGGGTTGAGGCAGGGCCATTGATCGGACGCACGTTGGCCAATGCGCACAAAACGGGTGTTAAGTTTGACTTGCAAAAAGCGATGTCACAACACCAAACAATGGTTTCGATTTATGAAGACAACAATATAAATTGTCACTATCTCGATTCTGATCCAATATTACATAGAAACTTTTTCGCAAGAGACAGCTCTGCGATGACCCCTTGGGGTGCTTTGATTTGTCATATGCAACTCAAAGTACGAAGAGCTGACTATGTCACGGCGATTCGCTTTTATCAAAATAACGATATCCCAATTTGGAACTATGCCACTGCCGGGCATTTTGAAGGCGGGGATTTTGTCATCCTGGAGCCGGGCAAAGTGCTCATTGGGTATTGTGGAGAGCGCTCAGAGCAAGCCGGATCAGAACAAGTGGCCGATTTTGTGCGCGCCGAGGGATGGGAAGCAGTAACTGCCCCAATTAGTCGGGAATTTGTCCACATGGACGGACTGGTTGTCCCGTTGGCAGAAAAACTACTGGTCGCTTGTTTGGATGCTCTGGAGCCTTGGGTGGTTGACCAGTTACGCTCTTGGGGGTTCGACTTTGTAGATGTACCTTACAGAGAGGCCAAAAATCTGGGTGTAAATTTAGTTGCGCTCGGAAACGAAAAGGTGTTGTCGATGCAGGGTGCAACTGAACTCAACGAAAAAATGCGTGCGCTGGGCTTTACCGTCTACGACCCCGATATGTCTATGTTTACTTTAGGCGGCGGTGGTGTGCATTGCCTCTGCCAGGCCCTACACCGAGAAAAGGTTTGAGAATCTACCACCTCGCGCGATGATCAATTGATAAACCAACAAGAGTAGTTTTAGATTTTTTTGATGATTAAATGAGTTAAAGCCAAAAGCGGTTTATCAGAATGAGTTTCGTACTAACGAAAGTCAAATCGTACTAGAGATAGGCATATTTCACGCACCAGCCACACGAGCGATGCTTGCCACACAGAGCAACTCAAACAATAGATTAGCCCCCGCTAAAGCTGTGTTGCCAGACGCATCGTAGAGTGGAGAGACTTCGACTAGATCAGCGCCAACAATACTCAAACCCTGACAACCCCGTATGAGAAGCTGTGCCTCTAGCGTGCTCAACCCGCCAATCTCTGGAGTACCAGTACCGGGTGCGAAAGCCGGATCAAGACTATCAATATCGAAACTTATATAAACAGGACCCTCTCCCACGGTAGTTTTGATTTCTTGGATGATCTTCTCTACTCCAAGTGCATAGAACTCATCCATGTAGACCACGCGCATACCGCTGTCGTGGCTGAACTTCCATAAATCCATATCATTGATAGTGCCACGAATACCAATTTGTATCGTCCGTTTTGGATCGAGCAAACCTTCTTCTACCGCTCGACTGAACGGAGCGCCATGATGGAAACGTGATCCCATATAGTTATCCCCAGTATCGCAGTGCGCATCAATGTGAACCATACCCACAGGGCGATCACTGGCTATTGCTCTTAGTATCGGCAAACTAACAGAATGATCACCGCCCACAGCCAACGGAAGAATACGCTTGTCATGGAGCTTCGAGAATGCCTGTTGGATACTGCTATGACTTCCCACGAGTTCGAAGGGTGATGGCACCCATGCATCTCCGACGTCGGCCACCCGACATAACTCATGAGGTGCGACTCCAGTGGCTTGATTTTTCAGCCTGACCATCGAAGACGCATTTCGAACCTCACGAGGACCATGACGCGAACCAGGCCGACTGGTTACTCCACCATCAAAAGGAACACCAATAATTCCGATGTCCACATCTTCCAATGATTCCCGGTGAGGCGCCCTAAAAAAAGTTGGAATACCCACATATCGCGGTCGAGCCATCGGATCATCGGTAACATCACTACTTGAAGTCGTCACGTTGTTTGTTCCTTTGCTATCAGATTTGAACTTGGCTCGTTCACATGTTCTTTCAAACATCGAGCTAACACCAACAGAGACAATGCTAGGTTAGGTCTCAAGCAAACCCTTATTCACAGGCAGCGAGTGAACAGCATATACTGGCTTTCTACGACAGCAGAATGCCGCCATCGACATCCAATGTAGTGCCAGTGACGAAATCGTTTTGAAGTAAAAACACGATGCCAGCCGCGCATTCATCGGCAGTTCCAGGTCTTGCGATTAGATTATTCTTGGTAAGACGTTCATAATGCGCCTCCCGCTCTGCACCTTCCAATGGCACCATTGGCGTGTCAATAAGCCCGGGGGACATGACATTAATTCTTTTGGGATGAATCTCTTTTGCTACCGCACGAGACAGCGCCTCTACAGCACCACCAACGGATGACAGTGCCACCTGCCCAGGTCCACAACGCCGAGCCGGGGAACCCGATACCAGAACAATAGCTCCATGGTCAGGTAAGTGTTCGATACCATGCCTGACGACATTGGCATAACCCCAGAGTTTATCAAATGAACTTTTGTAACCATCCATTTCCATTGAGGCAAACTTGCCAATAGCTCGACTACCGCCGGTAGCAGCACTGACCAATATGTCAAAAGGTGCCAATTCCTTAAGAAGTTCAGCTACGGCATTTTCGTCCCGAACATCACAAGCTTTTACCGTGACACCTTTGGGTAAGTCGGTGGCTTTTGATGGGTCCCGGCTTATTGCCACCACCGTCGCACCCAAGTCACACAATTGTCGAGTTGTGGCGAGCCCTATTCCAGATGTTCCGCCGAACACTATTGCTTTTTTATTTGAGATATTCATATTTGAACCAATTCTAAATTGTTTAATAATGAGTAAAAGCTGAAGCTATATGAGCACAATCTGCCTGAGTGAGCATGTGGTATAAATTGCCATAGGACATTTTTCAACATGAGACGCACTAATTTGAAGCCTACGTGAGCGTAGCTTAAAAGGCTAGTAGTAATAAGATACAAGCGCACCACCACAGTGAACAATGATACGTTTTGGTTTTAAAAGCGCTATTCAGACTGATAACCTCCCATTCAGCTAAATGGTGTTCGCAGTCCAAAATCAGGCTATCACTAGGAACGCATTTAAGCCTATGGGCGGTTGAATTCAATTGCGTCAGGCCACTCTGCTGGCTTGACAATTATTGTGGACCTGAGCATACGCAGCGCTCAGAGCTAGCTACCACAAGCTAACGACCACAAGATCAGCGTTGGTAGGCCACCTCCCAGGAGGGAGGTGTAGGAATTAGATAAAACGAAATGGCCCGATCAGCCGTTGACCACCATGTCTCCAAATATCTCCGATATTGGCTCTGGCTTTCCAATTCCGTACCCTTGAAGATAATCCACCCCGATCTGTTTTAATATTTCTATAGATTCTGCATTCTCTACAAACTCGGCAACGGTTTTTAGTCCCATTACATGACCCACTTCATTGATCGACCGAACGAGAGCTTTATCAACCTGGCTCTGCGAAATATTCTTTACAAACATCCCATCAATTTTCAATATATCAACAGGTAGATTTTTCAGATATCCAAAAGAAGACAAACCATTCCCAAAATCATCCAATGCGAAACGACAACCTAGCTCTCTAATTTTTGTTATAAACTCAATCGCCTGATTGAGATTCGAAATAGCAACAGTTTCGGTGATTTCAAAACAAATCATACGCGCGTCGATAGCGCTTTTCCCAATCTCCACAATACAGAATGATAGAAAATCTGAATCGGCTAACGACATACCGGATAAATTGATCGAAAGAAAATCAATATTAGCTAATCGCTCGGCGTTTTTTTTAAGCAGAAGCAATGAGTGAGTTAAAACCCATTTATCAATTTCGACCATCATAAGATACTTTTCAGCAGCTGGTAAAAACATCCCTGGCATTACCATATCGCCGTTCTCATCTATCATTCTGATCAGCAATTCATAACTGAGCTTCTCATCTGGTGTCGTAGAAACTATTGATTGAGCATAAAGGCACATTCTTTGTTCAAAGAGTGCTTTGGTGATAGTACTAACCCAATGCATTTGACCCCTGTGTCGACTTTGGTTTGCATCATCTTCTTTGTAGACATGAATACCGTTACGTCCCTGCTCTTTCGCCATCAAACATGCCCCATCTACATCACTCAACACCGTTGAGAGCTTTTCGGTTGTATTTGACACCCTCACCAGGCCCATGCTCATACTCACTCGATGAGGCACTCCTTCCCAGACAAACTGAAAGGCCATAACCGCTTTTTGAAGTTTTTCGACAATTAGAACTCCATTCTCAATAGAACAATATTCCAGCAGCAGTCCAAACTCATCTCCATTCAACCTAGCAAGCACATCTCCTTTTCGGATCGATGAACTTAAAAGTGTTCCAAGATGCCGCAACAGTTCATCTCCGGCCTCATGCCCACACACGTCGTTAATAACTTTAAATTGATCTATATCAAGAAGACACAGTACATGCTCGTGATTATCGCTATGCGAGACCCTAATGGAGTGCTCTACTCTATGCTCAAATTCTCGCCGGTTTAGTAGTCCTGTCAGCTCGTCATGGGACGTTTTATAGGCAAGCTTTTCCGAGGCGTACTTCTTTTGAGAAACATCTTCAATATTGGCGCACTGATACATAGGGTTGCCAGATTCATCGAACACTGCAGCGATTCGGGTAATACCTTCTACAATTTCGCCATTTTTATGAATATATTGTTCTTCTAAAGTCACTGGACCATCACCGCTATACACTTTTTCAAAGGCTTTAGTGCTGGCCTCTAAACTTTCAGGGTGAATAAGTTTTTCGAGACTCATGGATGTAATCTCGTCTTGCGAATATCCAAACATTTTTCGAAAATTAGAATTTACATAAAGAAACCTATTCTGCGTATCTGATAAGAACACCCCAAGCGGGCTATTCTCCATGAGGATTGAAAATTCTTTAGATATGTCTCGATTCATAGTCAGTGCTTACAAGCCAATAGTGTTCTTACAACTTGAGAGCCTACTCAGTTGTCTAAGTAACGAAATTACGATTAACGGATTTGTACGATGTTGGTAGGAGTTAGTTCATTCGATCTGTATTAATAATTCAAGATAAAATATTTGTACAAGTAAGCGCTAACTATTTGAGAAAATACTTAATGTCCATATTTCACAACCTAAATAAATTAGGCGTTTACTCAGCATTAAGTGTGGCATCGACAATGCCATTGATCTAGCTACTAAATTTAGTAGGTAGCCGTAAGCAAATAATTAGTTTGCTTTGGTAACTACTTTTCGCTTTTTTTACTTACTTGAATAGATTGTCTATCAAGCCAAGTTCATTTCGATATCACTACTTTTTTGGTCGAAGGGTGATCGCAAATAGCCTCTAGATAAAGCAATCGTTACTGCATGCGTGCGGTTTCGCGCCTGCAATTTGTGGATAACATTCCGCAGGTGAAAATTCACGGTATCCTCTGCGATATGCAGAAATCCTGCTACTTCACTCGATGTGTTTCCTATAGAAATGTTCTGCAGACATTCATATTCACGTTGTGTTAGAAGTGGTAAGTCCGTTGATTTTTCCTGCCGAGCACACTTATTATGAACCGAATCTCTCACCACCAACGTTGGTTTCAAATGTTCCTTTGAGCAATCAGGTACGGAGGCTGGAGTATGATTTTCCAGAAGGCCGTGCAGTATTTTCGCGGCGCACGTGCCTGCCTTATCAATCGGGTATTTAACCGTAGTAAGTTTTGGCTGAGTCAAACCGCCAAAAAAAGAGCCGTCGTACCCAATAACAGAAATTTCATCAGGCACCGAAATGCCTTCGGCCTGACAGATGTGCACTACTCCCGCGGCCATTCGGTCATTTTGAGCAAATACAACACTGAACGGTCGATCAGTTTGTAGCAGGCGACGAAACGCTTGAGCGCCACCTTCAAAGGTGTAGTTACCGACTTCGATTAGGTCCTCCGGAACTGACAAATTCCATTTGGCGAGTTCGGATAAGAAACCTCGCGAACGTTCCACAACATCGGAATACTTTTTTGGACCGGTGATCATGGCCACTCGGGTATGCCCCATTTCAACCAAGTGAGCAGCGGCCAAGCGAGCACCATCGCCATTGTTTACGGGAACACTTTGATAGGGGTAGTCCTCAAGAAATCGATTTATCAAAACCGTTTTTGGACCACGTTGAATCATGTCCGCTAATTGTTCATCCGACAGCAATTTGGCATGAAGAATCAACCCATCACAATTGGTTTGAAGCAAAGACTTCCAGGCATCGTATTCCAGTTGATCATAGGCGCCAGTTTTGCCTGGCGTACTGGACACCTTGGTAGATTTGCTAATCACTGAATAGCCATAGCTCTCCAGCTGCCGCACTGCGTGATCGAGCAGCGTTCCATAAAAACCCGAGCTGTAGCTACTTACCACAATTCCAACTCGCTTTTGGCGAGCATCAAAACGACTACAACCTTGTTTGGTGGTACTCATTTTTGAGAGTCCTTATATTGGGTTTGTTGTGTTTCAATTCACATATATACAAGAATGGTTGTTAAATGTATCTTAACTGCTTACCACCACAGTACACCCAAACTACTTGTATGAACACACATGAAATCGTCTTTATTAATAGATATTTGTGATCAACAGGACAGAATCGGGTGATAGGTAGCGCAAAAAAAAAGGGTCGCCAATGGCGACCCTTTTCACTTCAATTAAAACCCGGCGGTGACCTACTTTCACATGGGGAGGCCCCACACTATCATCGGCGCTGAATGGTTTCACTTCCGAGTTCGAGATGGGATCGGGTGGTACCCAAACGCTGTGGCCGCCGGGAGAACTGGTAAAGCCCTGAGCATTATTGTTTTTCTTAACGCATCTACGCGATGCGCGCTCAAAGCCAAAACTGGAGAGTCAAACCTCTAAGTACTGCAATTGTTAAATAGATGCGCTGTCATATAACGCGCTCAAGCAACTGCTTGGGTGTTATATGGTCAAGCCTCACGGGCAATTAGTACAAGTTAGCTTCACACATTACTGTGCTTCCACACCTTGCCTATCAACCTTGTAGTCTTCAAGGGCCCTTCAGAGAGCTTAAAGCTCTAGTGAGAATTCATCTTGGGAGGGGCTTCACGCTTAGATGCTTTCAGCGTTTATCCTGTCCGATCGTAGCTACCCGGCAATGCCACTGGCGTGACAACCGGAACACCAGGGGATCGTCCACTCCGGTCCTCTCGTACTAGGAGCAGCTTCCCTCAATTCTCAAACGCCCACGGCAGATAGGGACCGAACTGTCTCACGACGTTCTAAACCCAGCTCGCGTACCACTTTAAATGGCGAACAGCCATACCCT
>JAHQVR010000009.1 GCA_019634245.1 Gammaproteobacteria bacterium | reverse complement strand
GCAGATGAGCTTACTTGATATTCAGCAATTAAGTGTTGAGATTCGTCAGGGTAGGCGTGTGGAGAATTTACTGCGCGACATTAATTTACACGTAAGTGCAGCAGAGGTGGTCGGCCTGATTGGCGAATCAGGTGCGGGCAAATCGATGATTACCAGAGCCATTCTTGATCTTCTCCCGGCGTCAGCACATATAACGAGCGGTGACATTTTGTTTGAGAACGCACCCCTACTGATCGGCGGTGCTCGGCGAAACAATCATTTCATTGGACGAGAAATCTCGTTTGTTCCGCAAGACCCACTGGAATCGTTGAATCCGGTCAGACGAATCGGTTTACAGATGACAGACCTGATACGTCATAGTTTACGGGTGCGAATGACTGATGCTCGTGACCGTGCGCATGCCTTACTGGAGGAAGTATCTATTCGGGATGCCGAGCGGGTTATGCAAGCTTATCCACATGAGCTGTCAGGCGGAATGAGGCAGCGAGTTTTGATCGCAATGGCTTTTTCTGTCGAGCCGAAACTGATTATTGCCGACGAACCTACAACGGCTCTGGATGTAACTGTACAAAAGACGGTACTAGCACTGCTGCAGAAGTTGCAGAAAAAGTACAACACGTCTGTTCTTTTCATAACACATGATCTGGGCATAGTGGCCAAGCTATGTAACAGAGTGACAGTGTTATTTGATGGATACATTGTTGAAACCACCACATTATCCGACTCAATGAAACCATCGGCTCATCCGTATACGCGCGCACTGTATGATGCAACGCTTCGTTATGATCAACCAGACAAACCAGTTCGACCGATACACAACGATATTATTCAGGCGCTCCGGGAAGAATTGGAGCAGCGCGCATGATTCGTGATGTGGTGCTCGTTCGATGAACGCAAACTCTTCGCCGCTACTGGTCGTATCCGATCTGCATGTTGGATATAAATTACCCCGGTTACATATTTTACAAGCACGACAGGAGCTATCTGTTGTAAAAGGCGTGTCGTTTTCGCTAGCAGCCGGTGCATCACTGGGCATTGTTGGCGAATCTGGATCTGGAAAAACCACACTTGGCAGGGCAGTACTGCGGTTGGTGAAGCCAAGGAGCGGCACTGTTCTATTTGATGGTAAGAACATTTCAACATTAAGCCATCGGCAATTACATCCGTACCGAATGCGGATGCAGATGATATTCCAGGATCCCCGTTCAGCTCTGAATCCGCGAAGAAAACTGTCACACGCCATTTTTCAGGCATTAAATTTAAAAAGTGGTGTTGAGTCGAAGGCAGAACGTCTGGCGAATGCCGAGCAGCTGTTCGTTAAAGTGGGACTCGATGCATCGCTGTTGAGGCGATATCCTCACGAGCTCTCGGGCGGACAACGACAAAGAGCGGTCATCGCGCGAGCCCTGGCCGTTAATCCGGAACTTATCGTAGCCGATGAAATTGTCAGCGGTCTGGACATGTCATCGCAGGCGCGAATACTGAATTTACTTCAGGAGCTCAAGGAGGAACTCGGTTTGACGCTGATTTTTATCAGCCATGATCTATCGGTTATCCGGGCCTTGTGTGATCAGACTCTGGTGATGCAACAGGGGCGTGTCGCTGAACACAATGAAACATCCGCATTGTTTACCTTTGCTAGACACCCGTATACTCGTGAATTAATTCAGGCAATTCCGTTGCCTGAGATAGACAATAACTGGCTGGACTCTGCTTCAGCCTCATCTAATTATGTATCTGGAGGCATCGCTATGTTGATAAAAGACTCAACCGTTCTGGTCACAGGAGCCAATCGCGGGATAGGTAAGAGTATTGTTGCTGAGCTCGTAAAACGTGGAGCAAAAAAAGTGTATGCCACGGCGCGCGATCCGTCTGCAATTGATGCGAGTGCCGCAATCGTTGAAGCCCATAAACTCGATATCACAGATCGGGTGGCAATCACCGAGCTGGCTGCAAAATTCTCCGATGTTGATTTGCTGATTAATAACGCGGGCGTAAACAGGATGTCAGCCTTCGCGGCATCAGATGATATAAACGGTGCAAGAGAGGAGATGGAAGTTAATTATTTTGGGACGCTTGAAATGTGCCGTGCGTTTGCTCCTGTGTTAAAGAAGAACGGGGGCGGTGTTATTGTGAACATGTTATCTATATTGGCTCGGGTTAATTTGCCCTTAATGGGATCTCTGTGTGCATCTAAAGCAGCTGGTTTATCTTTGGTGCAGGGCCTAAGGGCTGAACTTGCGGCTCAGAATACGGGGGTGATCGCCGTGATGCCTGGTGCTGTTGACACCGATATGAGTCGCGATTTTCCACCACCTAAAATGCCAGCAGCCGAAGTGGCTAACGCAATGCTTGATGGCGTGGAACAGGGATTGGAAGAAATATACCCTGGTGAAATGGCCGACGGGTTAAGTCAGGGTTTGGCGTCTGATCCAAAGGCTGTAGAGAAAGAATTAGCTGGCTATCTACCACAGTAATGAAAATGAATTGCAGCACTTACTAGTCGGCTTAATAAGTGTTCGTTTGTGTTTGTAGAAAAACCGCATTCAACTTTCCACCCATGCCATCCGCTCTTCATTGGACCAAAGCCGATATAACGTTTTTTTTCGTGATTCATATTCAATAGGTACTCCATTTCACCTGCAGAGGGTGGCCACTATTGAACGTCGCTGTTTAGCTGATTTGTCAGATAATCGACAAATACGGCAACCAAACTCTCTCGATAGGACTTATCTGGCCAAACCGCAAAATACTTACCTTTGGGGAAGTGCCAGTTATCAAAGAGTCGAACCAGTTTTTTTTCCTGTAAACCACGTTGCGCAAACTCTATTGGCATTACAACAACACCAAGATCTAAGCAAGCGAAGGTATTAAGCGCATCAAAGTTATCAACTTGAAGTCGGGACTGATCACGGATAGTGAGCTTGGTTGTCTTGCCAGCTTTGGATGTAAGTTGATACACACGTTTACTATGGCGATAGTTGATCCAATCCCATTCCATCAACGCTTTAGGGTGTTTGACTTTTGGTCGATCGGCTAAATAGCCTTTGCCCACAAAGATAGCACGCTCAAATAAACCGAGCCCGCGAACCATGGCTCCAAGTTTGTCCAATTGCCCGGAGCGGATAGATAAGTCGTAACCGTCCTTTACAGGATCGACGTCGTGATCTGTGAAATCTGTACTGACGTGTACTTGCGGATGCAACGAAACAAAACGGCCGATGGCGTGCATAAGCTGAGACGACAACAAATAGGTAAGTACGGTTACTTCAGCGGGTGCGGGATAAGTACGAAATCATTCCCTGGCGTATGACATCCAAAGCAAAGCGGCACCCCGTTACCATCGGCGACAACGCGAGAGTTTTCTTCAGTACCCAAAATTTCATACCAATACCAGCCGTTACCTGCAGCACTGTCTTCCTGTGTCTTAATGGAAACGGCCCAACCGCTGAGCTCACCGCTGGGATTAAAAAGCTCTTTCACAGCAGCCGAACCTGCCGGATGGGTAGCCGCTCCCGAATTAAGAGATTCGTTTAAAGAGTCATTTAAATAGGCAATAACAGCTGAGGGATGAGGCCCTGCAGACTTGTGTGCTTTAGATTCATGTACCCATTCTTTGTAGCTACCGGACTTTAGCCATTGAAATAACGCACTACCCTCAGAGGGAGGGGTATCCTGTGCAACTGTTGGGTATGACATCAACAACGTGACCAGCACAACCAATCCGGTTCTAAAGTAGGGCACTGAACTATTCCTAGAGATAGCCACTATGGCAGCTCGGTAGTGAGAAGAACTTTATGCTGGCAAAAAAGACATGAATTGTCAAAATACATCGACCTACGTCGGAACATACAGAATTTGCGCGTACAAGTGACAATCGTAAAATAGTAATCCACGGAAGCTTTTATCCGGCGATCGTAATTTACAGTGCTAGCGAGGCAGACTACATGACCGATGATTTCTACTGTGACGAGGCGCTTTCGGGAAAAACGCCAATATCGGTTGTTCACGAAAATGAGTCCGTCTTGGCGTTCCATCACACCCGCCCGTTTTGGCCGGTGCACATTGTTGTGATACCCAAACAACACATCCCGTCATTGATCGATCTTGATGATCACCCTATAGAACGGGTGCATGAATTGCTCGAAATGGTTGGAACGGTAGCCGCAGAAGTAAACGCGGAATATGGTGCTGCCAGAGTGTTGACTAACCTTGGTGAGTACCAAGACTCCAAGCATTTACACTTTCATGTGACCTATGGTGAGCCATTGCAGTAGTGCCCTCAACGGTCGTTGGGGCATGAGAAGCGCAAAAGCGCCAGGTGGTTCATTTTTATGCCGATATTGCATTCTGTGCTGCGGGCTTGCATAGTTTTAAGGGAATGTGCAAGACTGGTACGCTTAAGTTCGGAGCGCTTATCGGAGATGGCTGCCGGATTGGTGCAAATGCCGTGCTTGCACCCGGAACTATTCTTGAAACCGATACGGTTATTCCGCGTTTGGCATTGGTGGATCAATGGGAAGAACGCTAAGTTACGGCGAAAAAGTCTTGCGTAATCCATGTATTAAACCACTACTATATAGTCAGTGATTTCGTATCTACTAAAACGACTACTAAACTATCTGCTTCTATTGATCATAGCGATCAATTTAAGTTGGTTGTTGGCGGCAACCCAACTTGATCCACGATCTTTGTATGAGGTATCAAATCCACCGATCGATCCAATCTCGGTAGAAAACAATTTGCGCTCTCGCAACTTAAGCGATCAGGTTCCGCTGGGGGAGCGTTGGTTGGTCTGGTCTCGCTCTATTGTTTTGGATTGGAACTGGGGTCAATCGCCGCGCGGCGGAGAGGTCGGTGAGGAGATAGGGCGTCGTATCTGGGTCAGTGTTCGATTGATTGCCCTGGGTTCGATATTGGGTGCGGGGCTGGGTGTGTTGATTGGTACCTGGACAGCCAGACGGCAGTACTCACTCACCGATCGCACATTCACGTTTATCGCTCTATTGGGCTTGTCCATTCCTTCCTTTGTTGTTGCGAATTTATTGCAGGTGTTTGCAACTGAATTTAACACGATCACCGGAACCCGCTTTTTTGAGTTCGTTGGGGAATCGGGTGCGTACGGTAGCTGGTTTGGCGCAGAGTTTATCGATCGCCTGCAGCATCTGCTTTTGCCTACACTGGCCCTTACGTTTCTTGGTGCTGCCTTTTTCAGCAGAATTCAACGCAATGTCATGCTGGATTCGTTGAATTCGGGATTCGTTCGTACGGCAAGGGCAAAAGGGCTAACGCATTCAAAAGCCATACGCAAACATGCTTTGCGGGTATCTCTTATTCCCACCTGCACCTATTTCGCTTTCAGCATTGCCACACTGTTTGTGGGTGCGGCGTTTATGGAAATCATTTTTTCTTTTCACGGCATGGGCGATTACGCGGTAAAAACCATTCAAGGCCATGATGTTCATGGCGCAGTCGCAACCGCTGCATTTGGTGGTGTGTGTGTTTTATTTGGTGCATTACTGGCAGACTTTATGGTGACATGGCTTGACCCCCGGGTCCGCCTTGGAAAAGCGTCTCACAATGGGTGAGCCACTTCCGGTTCATATAAAACGCAGTCGTTTATTGCGTGCCAGGTTCTTGCGCAACAGAACCGCTGTTGCTGGTTTGATCGTTATTTTTCTGCTGGTTGCTATTGCTGTTTTCGGGCCGTGGCTTTCGCCGTGGAGTTATGATGAGGTAGACCGCGCTGCCTATCTAAAACCACCGAGTTGGCAACACCCATTAGGCACAACTCAATCAGGTCGAGATATGTGGGCTTTAACCCTACATGGGTTGCGCAAATCGCTCATCATTGGGTTGGTCGTTGCAATATTAACGACTAGTATCGCAGCCGTTGTTGGCGCTTTTGCTGCTTACTATGGCGGCTGGCTGGAACGATTCTCACTGTGGATTATTGATTTGATGCTGGTGATTCCATCTTTCCTGCTCATTGCGTTGGTTGCCGGAAATTCCGCAGGTGATACCGGGTCCTGGCTCATTTTGGTTTTATTGCTTACCTTGTTTGGGTGGATGCTATCAGCCAGAGTTGT
>JAHQVR010000070.1 GCA_019634245.1 Gammaproteobacteria bacterium | reverse complement strand
GTAGCTGGTTTTTTGGTGGCTGGCTTACGCTTGGCAGCAGTCTTCTTGACAGGCTTCTTAGTAGCTGGCTTACGCTTGGCAGCAGTCTTCTTGACAGGCTTCTTAGTAGCTGGCTTTTTGGTGGCTGTTTTTTTAACAGGCTTCTTGGCCACTGGTTTGCGTTTTGCCGCTTTCTTCTTAGCAGGCTTTTTGGTGGCGCTTGCCTTTCCAGCTGACGACTTTTTTCCGGTCGTTTTCCTTGTTGTGGTTTTGCGTGTTACTGTTTTCTTAACCGCTTTTGATTTCACCTAGTATTCCTCAAATTAATGTCTAAAGTGCGCAAAGGCTTTGCAAATAGCGTTCACATTTAAAAAAACTGAAGTTTTTTTTGGCGCTAAAGTAAGGATTTAATGAAATATCCGCGATTTAATGGAATTTACCATCCGAAATCATGTCCGTTTTAGTGAACAAATTTCAAAAGATCTATTTGTCGGGTTGGCTGCGGCGCATAGAACATGCTCGAGGGTTACACGGTAATCAATGTGGATCGGCGGTCTAGTACAATATAAAAAGAAAATCCACTGTCAAAAGTAATAGTTTCTAGTCACTTTTCGAGGTGGAAATGCTACTCTTGTACATGTTGTACAATCGTCCTGCGTGAATGGAGCTAAAGCAGCTGTCTATTAATCTGTGTTGGTATAAACAGGGGGGAATACTCAGACATGTTGATTCTGAGCAGAAGAACTGACGAATCGATAGTGATTGGAGACGAAGTCACCATCACCATCTTGAGCGTCAAGGGTAAACAGGTCAGGATTGGTATCACTGCGCCTGCCGATGTAAGTGTGCATCGAGAAGAGATCTACCAGAGAATCCAGTCGGGTGAATCGATTACTGACGAGCCAGCTTCACCGGACGAGGCAAAACCAGACGCTGAGTAATAAACTTAATTGTTTGATTTGTCAGTAAAAACCCCAAATACCATGGGGTTTTTTTTTGCCTCGATTCTCAGCACATCTCACAGATCATGTATGTCCAATTTTAATTCAGCCACTTCGTCTCTCACGGCTGTCTCAGAATTGGTCACAACCGCAATGCTCGCTTTGCCCGGATCGAAATACCGCGCACCAACCGAGCGTAAATCATCCATTGTTACGGCCAAAATTCGCTGACGGTACGATTGTCTGAATTCAGCGGATCGCCCAGTTAGGGCATTTTGGTAAGCATTGCGCGCCTCACCTGCTGGTGAGCCAGGTTTGTCTATGCCACTGATTACGTTCAGGATGGCTTCTTCGAGCAGTCTGGGGTCCAGATCTGCGCCATTGAGCCATTCGATGGATTTTGCGAAATCGTCCAGTGTTTCTGTCAGTCGTGGATCTCGATACGAATAGAACTTGAAGGATGCCGAGTCGGCATCGTAAGAAGCGCCGCCACCGTACGCGCCACCGGTTTCTCGAATAGCGCGATGTAGGAATCCGTTTCGTAATACTGGCCCAAGTACCGATAAAGCCGCGGCATCTTCATGCTGGGCTGTGACTACCGGGAATGCACTGGCGCAAAAGTTCACTTCCGTATTGGTAGTCCAGAGCTGCTTGATTGTGGTGCGTATCGGATCAGGTGCCATGACTTCAAACGCGCCCTGATTGGCGCTGTTATTCGCCTCGAAAATGGTGCTCATCTGCTGCTGAATATCTGGCCAGTTTTGTTCTTCTGTTACCACCATAAATTCGCGTGGCGCCGATTTCATCAGTTCGTGTATTTCTTGAAGCTTTGCAGACAATTTTTCAAGCTCGGCAGAGTCGCTAAGGCTGTCATCCAAGTTTTTGAGTGTTTTGATGCCTTGCAGGCCGGATAACTCATTAGACCAAAAAGCCGTTGGGCTCATACCACTGCTGGCGGCCATCATGGCAAGCATATGTCCGCTGCCAGTAACACTCTGTTCGCGTGACATTCGCGCCTGCGAGACAAGCTCTCTAAGCCGCTCGTGTTCATCAAAGCGTACATCTGTCATGGTGTCGCGTATGAGTTCACTTAAAGATGAACTGTTGCGCTCCAGGGCCTTGCCCCTGACAATGATATAGCCATTTACGTCCTGTTCGTTGTCAATAGCGCCACGTTGCAAAGAGTAGGCACCTACACCGCCTGTAACTTCGGCTTGTCGTTTTTGTGTTTCAAGGTAGTCGCGGCCGCCTGATCCAAGCTCGGCGAGAAAGCCTGTGTACAGTGGTAGTGCGCGGCGAAGCGGTTCGCTCAGTTGCGGCAGTGGTTGTACAGCATGTTGATATACAAGGCCGTTAGTGCCTTGGTAGTAAACCGTGGCATTGTCGTCACCGATCTTGTGATGGCTCGCTTCAGGTATATGAAAACTTGCTGGTATGTCGTCAAGTGTGACCTTGGGCAGGATCGATGGATCGTCTTCTTGCACCTGGCGTTTCGCCAGTTGTTGCGCATAGTCGACAATTGCAGCCGCTTCGTCGGGGTTTAGCTGGCTTTTCATCTGCTCAAGCCTGGCCTTCTCCGCATTGATTCGGCGTTGGCTAATTTTGGGATCGGGTTTTAACGTAAGGGTGATTCGATGCTGATTATCCAAGAGCAAGCGCTTGACCAGATCAGGTATGAACTGAGGATCGGCGGTTTTCTCGCGTAAACGGGTGAGCGCTGGGTCCAGATCCAGCGTTGCCAGGGTATCGCCACGATGCATGGCAGCAGACAAGCCACTAAGAACCAGCTGTAAACCAAACGGCATACCATCGCCACGTATCTCTCGCTGGCTCAATTCCAGCTGGTGCAACACGGCTTCAACTTGTTCCTGTGCTACGCCATTGCGTGCCACAGACTCCAAAACATCCAGCACCAGTTTTTCGGCGTCGTCCCGAGCTTCAGGATTGCTACCATCCAAGCCGCAAACAAACACCATTTCCAGAGCGCTATCTTCAACACCGCACAAGGGTGATGGTGCGGTGCCCAAATCCGTTTGCTCAAGTGCTTGTAATAGTGGAGAAGCACTGTTGTCGAGCAGCACACTGGAGAGCAGGTGCGCTTCCAGTCGTTGGTCTAGATCTGTGCTTTCGCCTAAAAGCCAGCCTAAAACAATGTGGGTTTTATCTTGGGTATCCGTATCTTGAATGGCATAGGATTCCTCAATCCGTTTTGGAGAGTGGAATCGGTGAGTCTTCTCGACGCTGATTTTACGGCCAAGTGCATCAAAGCGACTGAGGACAGCATCGTCAAACCGCTGCTGTAATTCGACAGGTGGAATGTCGCCGTAGGTCATGAACACAGCGTTTGAAGGATGATAGTGCGTTTTATAAAAGTCCAGCAGCTGTGGATAAGACAGCTCCGGAATGACTTCAGGATCACCGCCACTGTTGTAGTGATAGGTGTTGTTAGGAAAAAGATGAGCACCCATCGCATCCCAAAGCATACTGGTTGGTGCACTCATGGCACCTTTCATCTCATTGAACACAACGCCTTTGAATACCAGATCCGACTCCGGGTTGTCCGCTTCTTCAAATTCGACACGGTGGCCTTCTTGGGAAAAGTCCAGTTCGTTCAGGCTTGAGAAGAATACGGCGTCCAGGTAGACATCAAGCAAATTAAAATAGTCTTTGCGATTTTGACTTGCAAAAGGGTAGGCGGTCCAATCGCTGGACGTGAACGCGTTCATGAACGTGTTCAAAGACCGTCGAATCATCATAAAGAACGGATCACGAACAGGGTACTTCTCGCTACCACACAACACAGTGTGCTCCAAAATGTGGGCAACACCCGTTGAGTCCGTTGGAACAGTACGCAAACCCACCAAAAACACGTTTTCGCTGTTGTCTGTGGACAAATGGATGTGCGGGGCGCCGGTTTTCTTGTGACGAAATTCATGAACGTCGATATCGAGCGATTTTATTTGGGTACTGCGTAGCTGCTCAAAACTGGGGTGACAGGACATGTGATTCATGTTGGATTGGGCTCCCAATGCATAAATGTGAAATTGATCGTCAGTATAAGGGTCTAGCGGCAGAATCGGGCGCGAATTGCGCAGTGAAACCCGTTAAGGCATCAAGTTTACCGCCGATATTTGCTTCAGAGCCTTACGGAAGCTGGATGCTCCGCCCACACAGGTGTCTGGATGTGAAACGACTTATAATTTTATTGGCAATGGTGGCTGTTAGTGCGGGAGCGCTGCATTCCTATCAGCAGCGTAATTTGTACATTCAGGCTGCGCTTCTGTCTGAAGCTTACACGCTAGTCGCACCTGTGAAACGTCAAGTTTCTGATCACTACATTCGAAATGGCGTCATGCCACACGATAACGCAGGTGCGGGTATTTCTCCAGCAAGCAGTATTTTTGGCACAAGCGTCACGCGTGTCAGTGTCAATCGCGGCGGCGCAATTTTAGTCGATTTCGACGAAGAGATTGGTAAGCAGGCGATGTTGTTCAGCCCCACTATCAACAGTGGTAGCGGCTTGCTCAACTGGCGTTGCAGCAGCGATTCGATCGCGATAGAGGTTCTCGAAAAGCTCAAACCCAGTTGCACTCACCTACCTAGCTCCGTCGAAAGCAAGCTGATGCATGCGATTGCGAATCGCTCTGTTGCGAATGTGGAGAGCTTATTGGCTAAGGGAGCAGATACCGACGTTGTGGTCAATGGCAATACGCCATTGATGTTGGCGGCCAAGATAGGCGACCTTGCCATCGTAAACGCACTGCTTAGAGCTGGTGCTGCAGTTGACAACAAGGGCGTTAACGCTGAGCGTCGAACACCTCTGATGGTGGCTATTTCCAGTGATAATGCTGATATTGCTGCAGAGCTTCTAAGTAGAGGAGCATCGGTAGAGAGAAAGGACTATCGAGGTTTAACGGCTTACGATTACGCAGAAGAAACAGATCGTCGCCTAACAGGCGAGCGTTACACTTTGATGGTAGCGGCGCGCCTTAACCCGATGTTTGCCGGCCGTCAACATCCGTTCGAGTTTAAAAACAATGCGCCAAAGATAGCCGACTTAAAAGTGTTGTATGTACAGCTCAGAACTGCTGCACAGGATTGTAATGCCTATCGCCTAACAAGCTTGCTAAAGGCGCAGGATGATCTTGGTGGATCTCTAAAAGTAGGCGGTAAGTTACTCTCGGATCATCTTGCCAAACCTGCTTGCAGTGAG
Organism: Gammaproteobacteria bacterium; assembly: GCA_019634245.1. The sequence goes on along the minus strand of JAHQVR010000070.1, from coordinate 1,594 downwards.
CAGTTGCTCGAATTTTTAAGTACCCGAAAATCGTACCAGCGTGCCTTGAATGCGCGCTTCGCCAACGCTATGCAAACCTGCAACAGCCATCAAGTTGAGCAAGCGCTTAATGAAAATCCCAACATAGACGTTTTCAGATTTGTTCGGGATAAAAGCCACTTTAACCGTGCCGTTACAGCCGGGTGCTCTAATATTATCGCGCTGATCACCAGAAAGCTCGATATCAAAGAGCAGCTTGCAGACGATACCTTAGCCATGGCTATTCGCCATGCACCACAATCTGCGATCATTGAAATAGTCGGTTTGTTGATTGATGCTGGGGCGAAGATCAATACGGTTGATGTTAACGGCGAAACGCCATTGTCGCTTGCCATTGCTATGGAGCAGCCAGTTGTTGCGAAATTTATTCTCGATGCTGGGGCTGACGTCAACCAGTCTACGGCTAATGCATCTTATCCGATTATCGAGGCGTCAAAGAAGGGTATGGATCACCTGGTGGATCAGATGCTCAAACTGGGGGCGAATGTTGATCAGCAGGATCTGCTAGGGCGCACCGCGTTGCTGGCAGCTGTAGCGCGTGGCCAAGACCGACTCGTTGGCACATTATTAAAACAAGGTGCTGATGCGTTGTTAGAAGATCGTAACGGTATCAGTGCCATCACGCTGGCCGAAAGTAAAAACCTGAGTAAGATTCACCGCCTACTTACAGCGAGCAACAGTTAGTCGTTCTGCAGGATGACTGTGCCCATAATCGAAGGGTTTAAATGAGTGAAATCGACATCCGCGTTGGTTCGCTCCGGATGAAACCAACCCCATTTTCCATCTCTTACACCACCATCGTCATCATCATTAATCTGCAATTCAAAACCAAAAGCTTTGCCGACGGCGATACCGGCGCTATCAATAGCGATGCGCAGTTCGTAGATGTCTTGCTCCCAACGGCTTACGCGCAGTCCATCTGGGCCGATACCAATTCCGGTTTCGAATTCAATATCCAACGAAGTGACGGTGGAACCCGCGCCAAAACTAAATCTGCCGTCGTCTGATTCATTGGATGAGGTTGAGTTTAACGGTTGCAGTGGGATGGTTACCTGGATGTCGTCATCATCTCCATAGCTTGGTAGCTTACTATTGTCACCGTCGATATAGAGTTCCAGGCTGTCGTCGTGCCAAGCCCTTTCGGAATCGCTAAAACGCAGCCCCGAATCGTCTGATAAAACAAGAATATAGAGATAGTCTCCGTCGTGCATCGCCCACCAGCGTCGCAAGATAAGGTTATTCACATGATCGGCGTTGATATCGACCATCAAATTATTGATGGCCAAGGGTGCGCCGCTGATATCGCTACTCACTGCGTTTGCCCACACGCCTGCGACGTTATTGTTGTTAATGGTGATTTCCCCGTCTATCTCGGGCGCATCATCAGGGTCTACAAACGGTATCAGGACAGTGACGTCACTTGTATCGCCAGTGCCATTCCCATTATTACCTGTGTTACCTGTGCCATTCCCATCATTACCTGTGGTACCGCCAGTACCGTTTTCAGCCGTAAATGGATCGCTGTTATCGAGGCGTTCTTGCAGGTTGGTTATGC
>JAHQVR010000069.1 GCA_019634245.1 Gammaproteobacteria bacterium | reverse complement strand
TACACAGCCGATCAGCATAGAAGAATTACCGGCTATCGACGTCGTACTGATCTCCCACGATCATTATGACCATCTTGACTATCGTGCCGTCAAAGAACTCAGTGATACCGTTGACACTTTTTTGGTACCACTAGGTGTCAAAGCTCATTTGCAGCGTTGGGGTGTGGATTCGGATAAGATCGTCGAACATGATTGGTACCAAACTACGGAATATTCCGGAGTGTCTTTTACTCAAACACCCTCCAGACACTTCAGTGGTCGGGGAATAACGAACCGGTTCTCTACGTTGTGGGGCTCATGGGTGGTTAAATCCGATTCTATGTCTGTGTTTTTTAGCGGAGACAGTGGCTATTATGATGAGTTCAAGCGCATTGGTGAGCGCTATGGGCCCTTTGATATTGCCTTTATGGAAAATGGTGCCTACAGCGTGCTGTGGAACCAAATCCACATGTTTCCAGAAGAGGCAGTGCAGGCCAGTATTGATTTAAAAGCTACTTTATTCTTTCCCATCCACTGGGGAAAATACGATTTAGCTTTTCATACTTGGACTGAACCTGCCAACCGAGCTATGGCAGCTGCACGAGAAAACGATGTGACTATGGTTAGCCCTCTAATCGGGGATGTGTTCAATCTCAGCGAGTACCCCAGCACGCCCTGGTGGCAAAAGGCAGATACCGACTAAGCATAAGCGGGATAGACCATACCGCGATTGTTAGCTCCACTTTATGGAGCACCCCATACTTGGGGTTTGTTCTTTGGGGCCATTTCCTGTGCTTGCGACCAGCCGCATAGCGTTGAGTAATTCGGCAGTTCTCTGCGGGTCGTCGTCGAGCCGAGCATCATCGAGTCGACCACGGTATTGCAAGCCACCGGTGTTGTCGAAACCAAAAAAATCTGGTGTGCACACCGCGCCGTAGGCCTTGCCCACTGATTGATCTTCATCGATCAGGTAAGGAAATCCAAAGCCGTGTTGCTCGGCAAAGCGTTTCATATTTGCCGGTGAATCGGCTGGTACGTTTTTATAATCGTTGGACATGATCGCCAACACACCAAAACCTTCACTCATCAGCGTGTTGGTATCAGCAGCAAGTCGTTTCGTGATTGCTTTTACGTACGGGCAATGGTTGCAAATGAATGCCACCAAAAGACCATTCTCACCGATAGACTCTGACAGGGTGTAGCTCTTTCCGTCTGGGTCAGGCAGCGTAAAATCTGGCGCTTGCCAACCAAAATCACAAATGGGTGTATCCAACAACATAGTGTTCTCCGTCTGAGCGTTTACTCGGTATGCTAAGGACAAAGGCTCGGTTTCTGTCCAGGGGAGTCAGTGTTCATAGCCAGTGAGAATAACAAGCTTTTCATCGTTATGCTGAGTGATTCTGGTAGATTAGAAGTTGTCTTGTTCCTTTGAGTGACGCTATTGAAAGCAAGCCTGCCTATGTATGACCGCCAAGAGGTCTCGGAAGCCACCGAGAACTATTGGGGAAGCATCCGCTCGGAGCTGATCAGTGAAGGCATAGATGCCCCGGCGGGTTTGGATCGAGATGGCGTCGGTGTTCAATACTGGACAGGAGCCGATCTTGTGCTGAGCCACACCTGTGGCATGCCTTACCGGAACCATTTGCACAGCAAGGTCAAACTAGTGGGCACTCCTGACTTTGGCGTGCCCGGATGTCCATCGGGATACTACTACAGCGTCGTCGTCGTTCGTCGCAATGACACCCGGCATCACATCGAGGAGTTTTTACCATCCACCATTGCTATCAATGGAAAAGATTCGCAATCGGGTTATGCAGCTATAGCCCAACACCTACAGCCAAGTGGCAGTTGGTTTTCTCAAACCATCGAATCAGGCTCTCATAGGGAATCTGCACGATGTGTTGTGGACGGTCAAGCCGACATCGCCTCGATTGATGCTACGACCTGGCAACATTTGCTTCGATATGATGCTTTTACACAAAACCTACGAGTGCTTGGGAAAACAATGCCAACGCCCGCACTACCTTATATTTGCGCATTAGCCTTTGATGCCGATGTGGTGTTTCATGCGGTAAAACGCGCTATTGATAAATTAACACCATCGGATAGGCAAACCTTATCGATTCGTGGCCTTGTTAAAATTCCAGCGTCTGAATATCTGCAGGTTCCTAATCCACCCATCTGGTAGTGAAGGATGTACGTGAAGGTTAACCGCCGCTCGCACGACGACTAATATATTATTCGATGGACTATCCACCCTTTAAAGGCACCCTTTATTGAGCGCCGGTGTTTTTGTACATTGAATGAGATCGAAGAAGCGTAGCCTTTATTTTGCATACGATCTACGGTTGCCCTATTCAAAGCCACCAACAGGTAGGCCACTGGGTACCGTGCTAGGGATTTCTTGATCAAACGTATCATCATTTAGCGCATCTAAGAAATCTTGAATAATCGCGCCACGACCGTCATCCATTTCTGGAATCTCCAGGAATTCTTCATCTAATTCACTGGTGGGAACATTAGGGTTTGTGGAATTTCCGGGCCCATCATAAAATTCGATGGCGTCACCCAAGGTTGAAAATTGCCCGGCGTGAAAGTAGGGCGCAGTAAAGGCCAATTGACGTAATGTTGGTGTTCTGAACGCGAAGGTGCCATCCCCCTCATCGGGTTCTAAAACATCGGCGCCTTCATGCACACCCAACACATGTGGCTCGAAATCCGAAAACAATGGGCCATTGTGGCAATCTGCACAGCCTGCGATTACAAACTCCTGCATTCCGGACACTTGTCGGTCGGTCATTGCATCAGATTCGCCCCGCATCCAACGATCAAACGGTGAGTCATTCGCCACTAACGTTTTCTGAAAGCTGGCAAGCGCTTGAGTAATTTCAGTAGCGGTAATAGTCTGGACACCGAATGCCTCACTGAATAGCAGTTGATATTCGGCATTTGCATTGAGTCGAGCTGAAATTTCAGAATCGATAGCGTTCTGCGCAAAATTATCGCCTCGCATTTCTTCTCGAGATCGGATCGGTTCTATTGCTTGCGCTTCCAGCGTTTGAACACGGTTGTCCCAAAACATGGGTGCTGAGTTGGCATCAACGTTTCCAAGCTCATCGATACCGTTCCAAACTGTATTCAATACGGTTTGTGAATTTCTGGGTACTCGACCCGTATGGCCTTCGACCCTTTGCTCTCCTCGACCCGTACCACCGACGCCAATGGATTGGTGCTGATTGTCGGTATAACCAAATTCGGGTAGATGGCAGGTTGCGCAAGCAACATCGCGGTTACCAGATAGAATAGGGTCCCAGAACAGAAGCCGTCCCAACGAGGCCTGCTGGGTGTTAACTTCGGGAGCAGACTCCGGCAGTGATGTCAGCACTCGCTCCCTAATTTCTAATGTTTGGACTGCACCCATGGAAACAATGTCCGCCTGGGTGAAGGTGACGGGTGCTGGGTCGAATTCATCGCAACCGATGGTAGCTATGATGAGTATGCAGCCCAGGAGGGTTTTGAGTGATCGGGGGTTGTCTTTGTAAGTATTAGCCATGCCGCAGGATCCCGTTCAATTCTTCAGTAGTGAGTTCAACGAGAAGTGTCGGCTATGCTGGCTTAATGCGACATCGGACAAAGCGCCTAGGTTGGACCGGTCGGTATTGTACAAAAGGTCGTAGCCTGGTTATCCGGCAAATGTCCTATGGCATAACTTAATGAAATTAAAAGGAAATTCTAATTATGAATTGGATTGATCGAATTCCCTTTCGCCGGACCATTTTTGTGATCTTCACATTGCTGGTTTTCTTTACGAGCCTGATTGACATCGTTGCAGAGTTTGGTGAAGGAGAGTCGGCGGGTGATATGGTCGACGACATCGCCATGTTACTGATCAGTAGCCTCATTGTTGTGTTGTTTGTGTCTGACCGAATTGCTCAACACAAAGCGTTAGGGCAATTGCAAAATCAACTGGACAGTGCCCGAGGACAGCTCGCCCTGATGGACTCGAATTCACCGAGATTGGCGAGCCAGTACCGCGAGATCATGCAGCGGCAGTTTGATGCCTGGGCATTGACACCGAGTGAGCAGGAGGTGGTGCTGGCATTGCTAAAAGGGCTGTCGTTTCGAGAGGTAGCCCAGCTTAGAGACACTCAGGAAAAAACGGTTAGGCAGCAAGCCACCAGTGTGTATAAAAAAGCGGGTGTGGCAGGTCGTCATGAACTGGCTGCCTGGTTTTTTGAAGATATGCTTGAACCGCCAGCACTTAAATAGGTTTTCGATGATTAAAGTAATTTGGATGTCGGACCTTCACTATGTCGCTGAATGACTCGTTCAAGGTCCTGACCTACGTGTTCGGATTGACGCAGCGATTGCTCATTTCAATAACTATCATTCTGATGCAGAGCTGTGTGTTATTAACGTTGTGGGAAGTTTCCTATGACAGTTGAAATTGAGAATCTACAGATCAAACCATGGACCGGGCGCAAGGTTTGGGACGGGCGTGAGCTTGGAAAGAGCGAGAACTGGTTGTTTGAGCTTCAGGATTCGTTGATCGAAGAATTGCAACAAGCAGTTAACCGTTCACTTAGTAGTTCTAAGCCACTCGCTCAACAGTCCCACAAAGACTTCAATCTCCCTCGTCTGGGAACGCGCCTCTTCGAACTACGATCGGAGGTGTTGAACGGTCGCGGCTTCACGCTGATTCGAGGATTGGCGGGCACCGATTGGTCGGATGCTGAGCTCATACGCGCCTATTGGATTGTCGGCAGCTATTTTGGCGACCCGGTGTCACAGAATGCTCGGGCCGATTTGCTGGGTCATGTCACTGATTTGCGGCTGACCGACACCTCCGAGGTGCGCCTTTATCAAACCAGTGCAGCCCAACCGTTTCATTCTGATTCGTGTGACATTGTAGGCTTGCTCTGTCTACGACCTGCAAAATGTGGCGGAGAGAGTTCGATAGCGAGTTCAGCCACTATCCATAATGAGTTGTTAAGAGAACGCCCAGAGGCGTTGAAGATTCTCTATGGCGAATTCCAGTGTGACCGCTTTGGTGAGATTCCCATGGGCAAAGAGCCTCATTATCCAGTGCGTGTGTTCAACTCTGTGGCCGGCGATTTAGTGTGCTGTGGAATGGACCCAGATATACGTTTAGCGCCGCGGCTTGACGGTGTGGATCCATTAACAGAGTCGCAGCTCTCGGCGCTTGATGCCTTTCAGGATATGGCACAGGAAACGGCGCTTAATATGATGCTACAACGTGGGGATATTCAATTGGTCAACAACCTCACCGTCGTGCATGCTCGCGAAGCGTTTGAGGACTACTCTGAACTGGAGCGTCGGCGCCACCTTGTCCGGTTGTGGTTGTCTTCTGCTGAAGGGCGTGAGTTACCAGAATTCTTAACTGAACGGTGGGGGAATATAGCCGTGGGCAGTGTTCGTGGTGGAATCCTTGTGCCTGGTGCGACACCAGAAGTGAATTTTGAGCCGGGTTAGTAAAACCTGTTTGTAGATTTGTTCATCGCCTGCAAATTAGATTTTTAGGGAACACGATAAAGCGTGTCTAAGACACTTTAAATTCCTCCAGATGATCATGCTCATGCATGGCATGCGCAATTGCATACTGAGTTTTATCTAATGAACCGTAAGCGAAGTGCGGTCTGAGTGGCTCG
>JAHQVR010000068.1 GCA_019634245.1 Gammaproteobacteria bacterium | reverse complement strand
CCCCAACGCTAAACTTCACCGCAGAAGGAACAAGACACTTAACAAGCAAGTTCCCGGTGCCGGGTGTATTCCCCCATTCGATGCAGCACCTTGGCAACCGATGACCGCCCACTCTCAAGCAAGCGATTGAATCCAAGCGGTGAATTGTTCACCCTGCAGGTGCATTGAATTTATAGAAAGAGCAGACCTTCCTAACTCTGACGTTTATTCCTGCTATTGGCCGAACTGAGACCGTCAGGTTTAATCAAATCTGACACTGTCTGTAAGATCAAATCCAAGTTTCTACCGCTTACCGTTACGAATGATCGTCGTTAATTTCGTGCGAACGATTCCAGTTGTGTACCCGTTAAACGATAACCAATCCATTCTTGTTGCGGCTTAGCCCCAATGGATTGATAAAATTGAATAGCTGGTTCATTCCAATCCAAAACTCTCCATTCAAAACGACCGCAGTTGTTTTCAATGGCTAGATTGGCGAGGTGTTTTAACAAGGCCACGCCGCCACCGAATCCGCGATGCTCAGGGCTTATGTAAAGATCCTCTAAATATAATCCATGCTTTCCCAACCAGGTGGAGTAATTGAAGAAATAAACCGCATACCCAATGGGTATTTTATTTACCTCACAAATAAGTCCATACGCGGTGGATGGCTCCGAAAATAGTGACGTTTCGATATCGGTGAGTGTTGCGACCACCTCGTGTTCAGCCTTTTCATAGATGGCAAGGTCAGTGATAAATTTCAGTATGAGGTTTGCGTCTTCTTTCGTGGCAATACGAATTTGGGGTTTGGTCACGAGTTCTCCAAATAGGTGCTAATTAAAACGATCGGTGCATGGCGGCGCTGAAGATGTAAGACCGATACCGGTTCCGGCTGCCATCACAACTCTAACTCCTCTTACACTACCTTTCTGTATACGATTCCTTGTATTCTATTGCGATTGTGGCTTGTCGCTGTCGGCTCCATCGTAACGTGTCATGCCCTTGCGCGTTTAATATTCGATGGTTAGAGGCATCACATGAACAACACATATCGGGATGAGTGACAGAATCACCCGCTTTTCACTGAGAAAATTCACGATCTACAGTATGAGCCACAAGACCAACCGGATTAAAAACCGCAACGTTCTGCAGCTGCGGATAGGGATGAGTGCGTACGTTTTCTGCTGTTTGGTTCAAACTGTTTCGGCAGGCTTCCCAACCATGGTGCGCACAAACTGTCCATGAATTCCGGCCTCGTGCAGGTGGCGGTGCCGACTCCGCTGTATCAAGTATTCGACTATCGATGGGGTTCCATAGAACCTATCTGCATCGGTGGGCGAGTCCAAGTGCCGTTTGGTCGACGCAAAGTAGTTGGGATTGTCGTTGGGGAGATCACCCACACCGATGTGCCAACCAATAAGCTCAGACGTGTACAGGAGGTGTTGGACACAGAACCTGCGTTGCCGCCGGACTTGATGAACCTACTCACCTGGGCGTCGCGTTATTACCATCATCCTATCGGTGAAGTGCTCAGCACAGCACTGCCGGTGTTACTGCGTAAGGGCAAGCCTGCCGCCTTACAGGCGATTAATTGGTATTCACTGGATCATGAAAAATTAGCCTCTGAGCCTGCATTAGTTCCAAGTGAAAAACGCGCAGCGGTGCAACACACGCTGTTTCGATTCCTGCAAGAAGCGACAGAGCCAGTTGCAGAATCTGCGTTGCGAGCGTTAAGCCCGCGATTTCGCGCTGCATTAAAGCCGTTGATCGACAAGCAACTGGTACAGATGACTGAGTCGGCCGCCATCCCGCGCAACACCGCAACCGAATCGGCACCCACTTTATTAGAAGAACAGCTGCGGGCCGTTGCGGCGGTGAACGAAGCGCAAGGTAAGTTTGCACCGTTTCTTTTAAACGGTGTCACGGGTAGCGGGAAGACGGAAGTCTATTTACAGTGCTTGCAAACCGTGTTGGAGAAGAATCAACAAGTCCTGATTTTGGTTCCGGAGATATCCTTAACCCCTCAGCTTATGCGCCGCTTTGAACGGCGTGTCACTGGTTGTTTGGTGAGTTTGCATTCTGGTTTGAACGACACCGAACGCTTGCAAAACTGGATGTTGGCCGCCAAAGGTCATGCCGATGTCGTGATCGGTACGCGCTCAGCGGTGTTGGCGCCGATGCCGAGGTTAGGCCTGGTAGTGGTGGATGAAGAGCACGACGCCTCATTAAAGCAACAAGATGGCTTTCGATACCACGCAAGAGATTTGGCATTGCTGCGAGCGCGAGATCGGCAGTGTCCGATTGTGTTAGGTACGGCGACGGCGTCGTTTGAATCTTTACACAATGTGGCGCGCAATCGTTTTACTGAACTGGTGTTATCGATTCGCGCTGGGGACGCCCAGCCACCTGAATTGGCTTTGTTGGACATTCGCAGGCGACCGTTGATTGAAGGCATGAGCGATCGTTTGATCATGGCCATCAAGGAAACGATTGAAAATGATGGTCAAGCGTTGGTGTTTATCAATCGTCGTGGTTTTGCACCAACCTTGCTGTGCAACGATTGTGGTGCGAGCTCCACTTGTTTGCGCTGTGATGCGCATATGACCGTGCACGCGGCGCGCAAACGTTTGCGTTGTCACCACTGTGGCGCTGAACGAGCCTTACCCGACGCCTGCGATGAGTGCGGGTCGGACCAGCTCGATTGTGTCGGTTACGGAACACAGCGTATTGCGCAGGCATTGGAGGCCGAGTGTCCCGGCGTGACGGTGGCGCGCATTGATCGAGACAGTACTCGACGCAAAGGAGCGATGGCTGAGCAACTGGATGCGGCGACACGCGGTGATGCACAAATTCTGGTCGGCACTCAGATGCTGGCGAAAGGTCATCACTTTCCCAACGTTACGCTCGTGGGCATTCTGGATGCGGACCGGGGATTGTTCGGGACGGATTTTCGGGCGCTGGAACAAATGGGCCAATTGGTGTTGCAAGTCGCCGGACGCGCGGGCCGTGAAGCGAAGCGAGGCCGCGTGTTGATTCAAACGCGTAACCCCGATAATCCCATGCTACGCACATTAGTGACCGATGGTTACGCCACGTTTGCCAGTGTCGCTTTGCAGGATCGTGAACAGGCCCAACTGCCACCGTATGCCTTCGTTGCGTTGGTCAGAGCTGAATCACCGAACCCAACCGCGGCGACCGAATTCCTCACAGCTTCTGCCCAGCTGCTGAATCTACGACCAAGTGAATCATTGTTTGTGATGGGGCCAGCCCCTGCACCCATGGAACGACTGGGCGGAAAGTATCGAGCGCAATTGTTGTTACAAGCAGCCAAGCGCTCTGAATTAAACAACGCATTATCGTTACTGACACAATCCATTGAACAAATTCCTGCCGCTCGTCGAGCGCGATGGTCGATTGATGTTGACCCGGTGGATTTGTTTTAACGCGCCGACCAGAATTGCCCTAACTTATCAAGCCTGCAATGCTAAACTTGAGCTCCTTCTTTTTTAATAATTGCAGGTCTTTGTGAAAGCCCGTCTCGAGCAGCACCTTAACGAGGTGCTTGAAGTACTGAAAGCTGACGGGTTAGTGCCCACCGACACCACGGTCGATGTGTCTTTGTCGCGCACGAAAGACCCCAGCCACGGCGACTTCGCCAGCAATCTTGCGATGGTCTTGGCCAAACCTGCGAAAAAGCCCCCTAGAGAGATGGCTCAGGCCATCATCGATGCATTGCCTGCCAACAGCGATATTCAAAAGGTGGAAATCGCCGGGCCCGGGTTTATTAACTTTCATCTGTCGGAGTCTCAGCAGGCATCGGTGGTCAAGACTGTACTCGCTCAGAAAGAGGCGTTTGGTCGCTCGACAGTCGGTGCCGGTCAACGCCTTCAAGTGGAGTACGTTTCTGCCAATCCGACGGGGCCATTGCATGTCGGTCACGGTAGAGGTGCAGCGCTCGGGGCGACGATGGCCAACATGCTGTCTGCGGCTGGTTTTGATGTGCAGCGTGAGTATTACGTCAATGATGCGGGTCGGCAAATGGACATTCTGGCCACGAGTGTGTGGCTGCGCTATTTGGAACGCAGCGGTCAAACACTGAGCTTTCCCAGTAACGGCTATAAAGGTGATTATATTTTTGACATTGCCGATACCCTGCGCGGTGCGGTGGCCGATCGGCTCGATTGTGATGTCGCAGAGGCGTTCGCCGAGGTCCGACCCGATGAGCCTGATGGTGGGGATAAAGAGCAGCACATTGATGACTTGATCGCCAACGCACGGAAGCTCTTAAGCGACAGCGACTATAAAACGTTGTTCGACCATGCTCTCAACGCTGTCTTGGAGGATATTCAAGCGGATCTAGCTGAGTTCGGTGTGATCTACGATGAGTGGTTCAGCGAGCGCAGCATTCAATCTGACATCGCACGAGCCATCGAGACGCTCAATGCCAGAGGGTACCTGTATGAAAAGGAAGGTGCTCAATGGTTTCGTTCCACCGATTTTGGTGACGACAAAGACCGAGTAGTGGTCCGTGACAATGGGCAAACGACCTACTTTGCTTCTGATCTTGCTTACATCAACAATAAGATGGAGCGCGGCTTTGATCAGGTGCTCTATGTCTTCGGTGCTGATCACCATGGCTACACCGCACGAATGCTCGCGGCCGCTGAAGCGTTGGGGCATGATCCGAAGCGTTTGAAATTCTTACTGATTCAGTTCGCTAACCTGTATCGCGGTGGTGAGCGTGTGCCGATGACCACCCGCGGTGGGTCGTTTGTGACCATTCGTGAGTTGCGCGATGAAGTGGGCAAAGATGCGGCACGCTATTTTTACGTCATGCGAAAATATCAACAACATCTGGATTTTGATCTCGACCTGGCGAAAAGCCAGTCGAATGAAAACCCGGTGTATTACGTTCAGTATGCGCATGCGCGTATTTGCAGTGTACTTCGGCAGTTGAGCCAGCGTGGGATGACTTACGATGAGGCGCTCGGGCTCGAATCGCTGGCCCGATTGGATACGGCTGAGGAGTCGGAGCTGTTGACGCTACTGGACACCTACCCAGAAATTCTTGAACGAGCCGCCCTGTCGCATGAACCGCATCAGATCACCGGTTACTTGCGAGATCTGGCAAATGCACTACATACATACTACAACGCCCACAAAGTTCTTCTGGACGATGAGCCGCTGCGAAATGCGCGGTTGAGCCTACTGCTCGCTGTGAAACAGGTTCTGGTGAACGGGCTGACGTTGATTGATGTATCCACACCCGAGGTGATGTAGAGCAATGGCTGACTCAGATTCCGGTCATACGAAACTTTTTGTGCTGGCACTGGGTCTGCTGGCAGGATTCGTGGGCGGCTTTGTCATCCTGTTGTCGAACCTGCCCGTTGATAGCAGTTTGAGTGATTATCGCGTGACGCGTGCCGCCACCACCGAGAAAAAAGACAATAACTACGAGTTCTACACGGTGTTGGAGAATCAGACCAAACCGATTGCTGCGGTAGCCGCGGCTGATACGCCCAAAGTGGTCATCACGCCGGCCACTCGGCCTGTACCCGGCAATGCGTTGAACCTGAACAACCGCAATCTGGCCTCAGAAAATTACCCTGAGATTCAGGCCAGTGCCTACGGTAAAGAGTCCTATTTTTTGCAAGCGGGTAATTTCAATGCCGCCGCAGACGCAGAGCGCATGCGAGCCACCGTACTGTTGCTCGGCCTGGAAGCGTTTATTGTGACTCGGCAGGATCCTGCCGGCCAGGTCGGTCATCGAGTCCGGGTTGGGCCATTTTTCGACCAAAACCGCTTGACCGAAGCAAAAAAGCGTCTGCGCAAAGGCAACGTTCCGTACGACATCGTTCGAGTCACAGGCTAGTTAACACCGGGCTCAGGAGTTTTTAGGTAAACTTTTGAGCTGGCCAGAGTTCACTCCAGCCAAATAAGCGTGCTCAGGCACGCATTGTCTGATGGGTCGTAATCGTTTTGATTAATGACTGATCACTCCTAGTTTCTCTTTATCGTTGATCACACGTGAGTAGTCCTGAATCCGGACAACCAATCAAGCCATGGCACCAACGCATCGATCAGTGCATGCGTGTGGATCAGCACCCGCTGCGCCAGCGGCTGAAATCCATTGTTAAGCTGCCTAAGGACGATCCCAAAGCCAAAGCGTTCTACCAACGCTTAGAAAAGTCGGTGCAAACTCGGGCTGATCGAGTGGCTCAGCTTCCCAAGCCGAAGTATCCCGACGATTTACCCGTCGTGCAGCATCGCGATGACATCATGGCCGCATTGGCCGACAACCAGCTGATTATTGTGTGTGGTGAAACCGGCTCGGGGAAGACCACTCAACTACCAAAAATGTGCTTGGAGATGGGCTATGGCACGGCAGGTTTTATTGGTCACACTCAGCCACGTCGTATTGCAGCCAGAAGCGTGGCTTCACGCATTGCCGAGGAACTCGATAGCCGAGTCGGTGAAGCGGTAGGCTTTAAAATTCGTTTCACTGATCAAGTCAGTGATAGAACGCACATCAAACTGATGACCGATGGCGTGTTGTTGGCTGAAATACAAACCGATCCGTTTCTAAATCGTTATGACTTGATCATCATTGATGAAGCCCACGAACGATCGCTGAATATTGATTTTCTGCTTGGGTATCTCAAGCAGTTATTGCCTAAGCGGCCAGATCTGAAAGTCATTATCACCTCGGCCACAATCGACCCAGATCGTTTTTCCAATCACTTTGATAACGCACCGATTGTGTTTGCTGAAGGGCGTAACTATCCGGTTGAAGTACGCTACGCACCGATCGAAGCAGACGACGATGACGATGCTGAGCTTGGCATTCCGGGTGCAATATTAGGCGCTTGCGAAACTTTGCTGACTGAGCGACATCACGACATATTGGTGTTTTTAACCGGTGAACGCGACATCCGAGAAACGGCAGACTACTTACGCAAACAAGCGTCCAACTCTCGAGCCTTACGCGGTGTGGACATAGTGCCTTTGTACTCTCGTTTGTCCAATGCAGAACAAAACCGAATTTTTCAAAACCACTCGAATCCGCGCATTGTGCTATCCACCAATGTCGCTGAAACCTCATTGACGGTGCCGGGCATCCGCTCGGTGGTGGATGTCGGGCTGGCGCGAGTGTCGCGTTATAGCGTGCGTAGTAAGGTGCAACGGTTACCGATAGAAAAAATCTCTCAAGCCAGTGCGAATCAACGTAAAGGACGTTGTGGTCGTGTGGCGCCGGGGGTATGTATTCGACTCTATAGTGAAGAGGATTTTGAATCGCGGGCAGAATTTACTGAACCGGAGATTCTGCGCACCAATTTGAGTTCGGTGATTTTGCAGATGGCGGCGATGCGGCTCGGCTCGATTGATAGCTTTCCATTCGTTGAAGCGCCAGCGGATAAATTTATCAATGACGGTTATCGCAATCTGCAAGAACTCTCGGCGCTTGACGCACGTCGGTCGTTAACCCAGTTGGGTCGACGGTTGGCTCGGCTGCCCATTGATCCGCGTTTGGGCCGTATGTTGTTGGCTGCCGCTGATGAAGGTTGTGT